>JAIROQ010000015.1 GCA_031257455.1 Prevotellaceae bacterium
TGATTAATCCAGCGCAGGTGGATTCCAATAGCGCCTGTTATCCGGCCTACAAATTTTTTTCCCGTATAGCACGCAGCATGTCGGCAACGGTATGTTCCAAATCCCATTCCGGCATCCAGCCCCATTCTGCACGGGCAGAAGCGTCATCCACCGAAGCAGGCCAGTAGCGGGCGATCTCGCGGCGGAAGTCGGGACGATAGTCAATGGTAAATTCGGGAATGTGTTTTTTAATTTCGTTGGCCAAAATTTCAGGCGTGAAACTCATCGCGCCGACATTGTAATTGCCGCAATGCCGCAATTTGCTGCGGTCGGCTTCGAGCAGCATTAATGTAGCGCGAATGCAATCGGGCATATAAATCATCGGGAGGCAAGATTCGGGACTGAGGAAGCAAGTATATTTTTTATTTTTCACCGCTGCATAAAAAATTTCTACTGCATAATCGGTTGTCCCGCCACCGGGCATGGTTTTATTGCTGATGACGCCGGGATAACGAATACCGCGAAAATCCAATCCCGATTTTTTGAAGTAGTAATCGCCCAACAGTTCGCCGACTACTTTTGTAACGCCATACATGGTATTCGGTACGAGTACGGTTTCCTGCGGCGTGTTGTAAAGCACCGATTGCGGCCCGAATACAGCTATGGAACTCGGCACCATGACGCGGTCAAGTTTATATTTTATGCCCAAACGGATAACGTTCAACAGCCCGTCAATATTGATTTTCCATGCAAGGTCAGGATTTTTTTCGCCGGTGGCCGAAAGAATGGCCGCCAGATTGATAATGGTGTCGATGCGATGCCGCTTGATGGCTGCTTCAATGGATGCGCTGTCGGTTACATCTATTTTCTCAAAAACATTGCCGGGATATAAATTATTTTTATCTTCCGCTATGTCTGAGACTATTACATTTTCATTGCCGTATTTTTCGTTGAATGCCATCGTCAGTTCCGAGCCAATTTGCCCAAGGGCGCCAATAACCAGTATTTTTTCCATCGTATTAAATTTTTATAAACTAATACAAATATACTAAATTTTTCGCGGCTTACAGGAGAACTAAGAGTGAAGAACTAAGAGTTGGCTGACGCGCCGGCCAACCTTAAACCTTAAACGTTAAACTTACGGCTAAAAAACACTGACTTCGCCGGCGTCTGCACATTCCTGCAATAATGTGCGGACAGTCTTTTTCAATACCGGGTGTTCCATGTCCGGTATTATTTCGCAAAGCGGCAAGAGGGTGAAGCGGCGCTCGTGCAGGCGCGGATGCGGAATAATCAATCCGGGCAGGCGGAGGATTTCCCGGCCGAAAAATAAAATATCAATATCCATCGTACGCGAGGCATATCTTACGCCCGGCGGTTTTTCACGTCCCAAGTTTTTTTCGATTTGTTGCGTTACGGATAATAATTGCAGCGGCGACAAGGCCGTTTCCACTTCGACCACCTGATTTATAAACCGGCCGGGCGAAGTAAAACCCCACGGTTCGCTTTCGTATAACGCCGATTGCCGCACTATTTTCCCGGCATATTGCGCCAACTGTTCGCGTGCCTGCCGTAACAAATACACCCGGTCGCCCTGATTGCCGCCCAACAGCAACAGCACAGGTATTCCCTCCCCATCCCCCGGATAGGAAGTAGAGATACCATATTCATTGCTCATTATTCGTTGTTCATTATTCATAGCAGTCCCAATTCCAGCAGGGCGTCTTCGCTCATGCGGCCGCGCTCCCATGGCGGGTCGAAAGTTAAATTGATGACCACATCGGTTACGCCCGGCACATCGCGTACCGCATCGTGTACGTCTTGCAATAACTGGTCAGCCAGCGGACAATTGGGTGCAGTCAGGGTCATGGTAACCGTAATTTTTTGCGCTTCGTCCACAGCAATTTCATATATCAGCCCAAGGTCATAAATATTCACGGGAATTTCGGGGTCATACACTTGCCGCAGGGCGCGTATAATATCGGGTTCTAACGTCATATCATTAATTTTTATTACACGAATTTAATACTTTTTATCGAATTCAAATTAAATTTAAGGATTTAAGGTTTGAAGTTTAAGGTTGGCTGACGCCGTCAATATAAAATTGTATCTTTGCACTCAAAAAAAACATCAAGTGGAAAAGAAAAAGAATAAAACGCCGGTGAGTATTGATACGGCTATCCGCCGATGGGTGACGGGACAACAAAAACCGTTTGCCTTCCGCCAAATGACACATGAATTGAAAATTCCGCGCACCGAGCGCGAGGCAGCATACACTGTTTTGGAAAAATTAATCGCTGAAAAAATTTTAGTAGAGAAATCGGGAAAGTTCCGCTTACGCGCCGGCAGTTCTTACAAGGAAGCAGTCGGGAAGCTGATAGTCGCAAGTCAGGGTTATGGCTTTGTAGCGGTAGAAGGCGAGCCGGAAGATATCTTCATTTCACAGCGTGCCCTGCGTGGCGCGTTGCACGGCGATATGGTACGCATCAGTTATTCGAAAAATTCGGCGCGGAGGGTTAAACGTTCGGAAGGCGAAGTGGAAGAAATTGTAGAACGTTCAAGCCGCCCGTATATCGGGGTTTTGCAGAAGATACAGCAGCGCGCATACGTGATTACCGAAAACCGCAATATGCCGTATGATATAAAAGTACCGCCACAGGAATTATATGGCGCCGAGAACGGGCAAAAAGTCGCCGTGCGGGTCTTCGACTGGGATGCACGCAACCGCGAGCCGGTCGGCCGTATCATAGATGTACTGGGCGCGCCCGGCGAAAACGATACGGAAATGCACGCAATTCTGGCGGAATTCGGCTTGCCGTACCGTTTCCCGGAAGAAGTGGAACGGGAAGCGGAAAATATTCCGGCGAAAATTTCCAAACAGGACATCGCCGGACGCCGCGATTTCCGGAACATCACCACCTTCACCATTGACCCCGCCGATGCCAAAGATTTTGACGATGCGCTGTCATTCCAAAAACTGAAAAACGGACACTATGAAGTGGGCGTACACATTGCCGATGTAACGCATTACGTGCATCCCAGCTCGCTGATAGAAAAGGAAGCCGCCGAACGGACAACATCCGTCTATTTGGTTGACCGCACGGTTTCGATGCTGCCCGAAAAATTGTCGAACAACCTGTGTTCGTTGCGTGCCAACGAAGACAAACTGTGTTTTTCAGCTGTCTTTGAACTGGACGGACAGGCGCAAATCAAAAACAAATGGTTTGGGCGTACGGTCATCCGCTCCAGGCACCGCTTCAATTATGAAGAAGCGCAGGCGGTGATTGAAACCGGAAAAGGCACGATGGCCAAAGAACTGGGCATATTGCATAATTTGTCGCAGCTATTGCGTACAGCGCGTTTTGCGCATGGCGCCGTGCTGTTCGAACGTCCCGAGCCGAAAATAGAAGTGGATGAAAACGGCCGGCCATTGCGTGTGTATTTCAGAGAGCCTGTGGAGTCGAATTTCCTTATTGAAGAATTTATGCTGCTTGCCAATCGCGGCGTAGCAGAAGTAATAGGCCGCGCGGCGCAATCAAAGACATTTGTCTATCGCGTGCATGACGAACCGAACCCTGAAAAATTACAGGTATTTCGCGACTTCATCAAGTATTTCGGTTATTCCATAAAGCAAACAAAAACGCCGCTGGAAGCCGCGCGGGAATTGAATAAACTGTTAGTGAAAGTAAAAAATACGCCGGAAGGAAGCGTGATTGAAAATATGGCGCTACGCTCTATGGCGCGCGCACATTACACTACCGACAATATAGGACATTATGGATTGGCATTTGAATACTACACGCATTTCACTTCGCCTATTCGCCGTTATCCCGACATGATGGTGCACCGCCTGTTGGCGCATTACTTGGCCAATGGCGTCCCGGCCGACAAGGCCGCGTATGAAGATTGCTGCAAATACTGTTCGACCCGCGAACAGGCGGCGGCCGAAGCCGAACGCGCCAGCATCAAGTATAAAATGGTGGAATTTATGCTTGACCGGGAAGGCAAAGAATTTGACGGAACGGTGTCCGGCATTACCGAATGGGGCATGTATGTCGAGATTAACGAAAATCATATTGAAGGAATGATATCCACCCGCAGCCTTCGGGACGACTATTATGTGTTTGATGAAAAACGCTACCTCCTTGCCGGGCAACACCACGGCCGCCAGTATAAATTAGGCGATGCCGTGCGCATCAAAGTCAAACGCGCCAACCTCGAACAAAAACAATTGGACTTTACGCTTATTAATGGAGAAAGAAAAAGTAGTTAATGTAGTTTAAGGTTGGCGGGCATGGGAACAATTTACAGATTTACGGATTTTGGCTATTGACTATTTTTATTGACTATTTTTTTATTGACTATTGACTATTTTGGCTTGCGCCACTGCGCTTGCCGCAACTTACGACTTATGACTTACAACTTACAACTAAAAATCATTTTCAATTTTCAATTAAAAAAAAACCGCCGGTACGTTTCCGTACCGCCGGTTCTCTTCGTGCGCAAGCCAACTTTTAGTTTTTAACTCTTAGTTTTTAACTTCTACGGCACTTTCGTGCTTTGGATGTTACTCCATGGCCCTTTTTTGCCGCGGGTGTTTTCCCAGCGGAGGGCGTAGTAAAGGTTCTGGCCGCGCTGGTCGTTCTCGAACGACAGGGTCAGGGGCGTGTGCGTGTCGAAAGACGCGTGTACAAGGTCTTCCCAGCGGGCGGGGGCGGGGTCGCCGAGCGACCAGGCCAGTTCCGCGCCGTGCTGTCCTTCCGGTTTCGCTTTGCGCGAGGCGCTGCCCTTTCCAAAATAATGGAAAGATACGCGTCCCGG
>JAIROQ010000156.1 GCA_031257455.1 Prevotellaceae bacterium
ATTTGACTCTTTTACTGACAAGTTTGACTCTTTTACTGACAAGTTTGACTCTTTTACTGACAAATTTGACTCTTTTACTGACAAGTTTGACTCTTTTACTGACAAATTTGACTCTTTTAGTATCAAAAGACATTCTCTGAGTATATAATTTGTCGCTCCGAGACTATAATTTGTCGCTCCGGGTATATAATTTGTTGCTTTATGCATAAAAAATCTGCGTTCGTTTCCGAATTCCTGCGTGATTTGTGACTGCCTACTGCTACTGAAAACTGCCTACTGCTACTGAAAACTGCCCTTAAAACCGTATTCCTGCTTTCAGCATCCCGTTTATTCCGGCTTGCGGGAAGTAGCGGCGGTCTTGATAGTCGGTAAGGCCGGCGGCGTTTACCGTGCGGTCGTACACAAAGGCTGAGGAAGCATATTTGATGTCGAAAATATTATTCACCACCAACTGCAAAAAGCAATGGACAGGATGAATGTCGAAAGTATAATCGACATTGAAATTGACAGGGAAATAAGCATTGAGCATCCGGTCGGCGCTGCCCGTGTTGTCATAATACTGTTTGCCCACATATTTTGCCGCTATGGTCAGTTGCAGCCGCTTCACCGGCTCTGCCTGCACTATGAACGCCCCTACCACCGGAGGGGAATAAGCAATATCCACCGATGTAAAATGTTCCTCCCATTGCGCGGAATAATCGCTCAGGTAAACATAATTGGTATAATCCAACAATTTGTTCCGGCTCAGGCTCAGGTTTCCCTCGATTTTCACCCATTCAAAACGCATGGCCGCCGACAGCTCCACGCCGGCGCGGTAGCTCTTGGGCGCATTTTCCATAATGGTACGGTAGGAGTCGTTCACCCGGCCGGTAGCCACGAGCTGGTCGCGATAATACATATAATAAAGGTTGACGCCGGCGGTGAAGGAACCGCAATGGAAGCGGTAGCCGGTTTCCATATCATAGAGGGTTTCGGCGGTAATACGGTTGCGTTCCGTATTTTTGAGGTCGCTGCGGTTGGGCTCGCGGTTCAGCAGGGCAAATGACAGGTAAGCCTGATGTGCCGTATTCGGCCGGAAGGTAACGCCTATTTGCGGATTGACAAAATGCCATATGTAAGTCTTATCCAAAAATCCTTCGGGATATTCAAAATAGTCGTCATCCTGCCCGTAGAGGTTGAAATTCACGTAGCGGTATTGCAGGTCGCCGAATACCGACCAGCTGCGGGTAATATTATAGGCGGCTTTGGCAAAAAGGTTGGTTTCGCTTTTTATGCCCGTATTGTCATACCATAGACGGTCGTATTCAATACCGCCCGCATTGCGTTGCACCCACATGATTTTCCCGGTATGGCCGCCCACATAGCGGTTCGCGCCGGCCGACAGGTTGAGTTGCCACTTGTTGTCCGTATATAGCGCCGACAGTTGCGTCCCGTAAAAATCATTGTCGAGGCCTTTCCTGCGGATGAGGTCGCTTTTGGGATAAGTCGCGCCGTCCACGTTTTGCGGCGGGATGCCGTAGTCCGACAGTTTCCTGTTCTGTTTATACTGCTCATAATAGCCCAGCCCTTTGGTGTAGTGGAGCGCGGCGTTCAGCATCCAGCGCCCGCCCAGTTGTTGCCTGTAATGCAGCTGTGCATGCGTCTGCCGGTAATTGTCCATTTCATTTTCATAAAACTGCGTGCGTCCGTTTGCGTCCGTATATTGTCCCGACATATTGTAGCGGCGGTTTGTCTCCAGCGAGTCGTAAGGCACGCCGTCAAAGCTCAGGCGCGAATGTTCTTCCCCGTAGAGGAACGTAGCTTTCAGGAAATATGTTTTTCCTGTCCACCCGGCGCCGATACGGGCGCTCTGCTGCCGGCTTCCGCTGCGGTCGAGGTAACCGTCTCCGGACTGGCGGTAATATTGCCCGTCAAAGGCTACGGTGTTAAACAGTTTTCCGGTACTCAACGCCAGCCCCGCCTGCCGGGTATTGAACGAACCATAAGCGCCGGTGAAGTAGGCCGACGCCTTGTCTGCCGGATATCCGGTGTAGATGTCCACCGCCCCGCCGAAAGCGGCCGTGCCGAAAGCCGTACTGCCGGCCCCCCGCTGGATGGCGAGCCGTTGGGTCATCATCCCCAGACTGGGGATATTCACCCAGAACACGGACTGGCTTTCCGCATCATTAAGCGGAATGCCGTCAATACGAATATTCGTACGTCCCGGATCAACGCCGCGTATGCGGAAGCTCGTACTTCCCATATTCGTTCCGTTGTCGGAATAAGACACAATGCCGGGCGCCAGTTCCAGCAGGTACGGAATATCTTTTCCCGCCTGCCGGTCTTTTTCCGTCCACCGGCGCACGTCCACCGACAGGTCCTGTTTGCCCTCCGGATAGGTGGCGCTCACCACCACGCTGTCCAACACAATTTGCGCCCGCACCGGGCACGATGCAAGCACAAAGCCTGCCAAAAAAAGTAAACCCTTTTTCATATAAAATAAGTTTTATGTTTAAGCCCCCTGTATTTGCAGGAAACACTTAAACGGTTATAATAAAAAAGGGGGATATGGAAGAAATTCGCCTGCTTTCCCTACGGCAGCATTATCTGCGTCAGGTAATAAGGGTATCATCTCAGCCCGCCTTGGCGGACACCCCCAAGATTTCGGACGCAAAGATAAGAAAAATTTAGCGATTTAGCTATTGACTATTTAATTATTGACTATTGACTATTTTGGCTTACGCCACTGCGCTTGTCAACTCATACTTCATACCTCATACTTCATCTGTTCCTGTAAGATTTCCCATTCATACAGGGCTTGTTCGAGGGCTCTTTTTTCCCGGTCGTAGCGTTGGAAAAAGTCGTCAAGGAGGCGTTGCGCTTCCGGTTGGGTTAATTGTGCATCCATTGCGGCAATGGCTTGCTCGTGCTGTTGAATGCGCATTTCGATTTTCTCTATTTCGTTTTTTACTTTCCGCTGTTGGCGTTCCATCGCTTTTTTTTCTTCGTAACTCTTTGCCGGTTCTTTTTGCGTGGCGGCAGTTGCGGGCGTTTCCGGCGCGGTTTTGCGTTCAATCTCTTTCAGGTTTTCTATTTTGCGGCGTTGCAGGAAATCATTGATGCCGCCCAGATATTCCTTCACGCGCCCGTCCCGGAATTCATAGACTTTGGATACCAACCCGTCTAAAAACTCGCGGTCGTGGGATACTACCAGCAGCGTGCCGTCATAGTTCATCAAGGCATTTTTCAGTACGTCTTTCGAGCGCATGTCCATGTGGTTGGTCGGCTCGTCAAGGGCGAGGAAGTTATAGGGTTGCAACATCAGTTTCGCCATGGCAAGGCGCGAACGTTCGCCGCCGCTTAAGACCTGCACTTTCTTGTCCACGTCATCGCCGCGAAAGAGGAATGCGCCCAGAATATCGCGCAGTTTGGTGCGGATGTTGCCTGTCGCCACTTTGTCGAGCGTGTCGAAGACAGTGATTTGGTTGTCCATTATCTCGTCCTGGTTTTGCGCGTAGTAGCCGATATGCACATTATGGCCGGTGATGATTTTACCCGTTTCACAGGGTAAATTCCCGACCACCATACGCAGCATCGTGGTTTTTCCTTCGCCGTTGCGCCCGACAAAAGCCACTTTTTCGCCGCGTTCAATCGTAATGTTTGCGCCGGAGAACACCGTTTGTTCGCCATAGCGTTTGCCGGCGTCCTTCACCGTCAGTATTACCTGCCCCGCGTGCGGCGCGGGCGGGAATTTGATATGCAGCGTACGGGTATCTTCATCGTCAATTTCGATGCGTTCCACCTTTTCCAGTTGTTTGATGCGCGACTGAACCTGATTGGATTTGGTCGCCTTGTAGCGGAAACGTTCGATAAATTCTTCGGTTTTTTCAATCATGCGTTGCTGGTTTTCGTAGGCGGCCATTTGCTGTTCGCGCCGTTCGCGCCGCAGCGTCACATATTTGGAATAACTCACTTTATAGTCGTAGGCCTTGCCTACCAACAGTTCTATGGTACGGTTGGTCACATTGTCGAGGAAAGCGCGGTCATGCGAAATGAGGGTCAATGCGCCGCTGTATTCTTTCAGATAATCTTCCAGCCATTGTATAGATTCGATGTCGAGGTGATTGGTCGGTTCATCGAGCAGGAGCAGTTGCGGGCGTTGGAGCAGGATTTTTGCGAGTTCGATACGCATGCGCCATCCGCCGCTAAATTCAGACGTGGCGCGCGGGAAATCGCTGCGCTTAAAACCCAGTCCTGTCAAGGTTTTTTCGGCTTCGCCTTCCCGGTTATCGCCGCCGAGCAGGTGGTAATGGTCGTTGGTTTCGTTCAGCTGTTCGATTAACTTATGGTAGCCGCTCGACTCATAGTCGGTGCGGGACGCCAGTTCCTGCGTGATACGGTCGATGCGGTTTTGCAATTCATACAGGTAGGAAAAAGCCTGCAAGGTTTCTTCCAGTACCGTGCGCCCGTCTGCCACCGTCATTTGTTGCGGCAGGTAGCCAATCGTGTAATCGGCGGGAACAACTACCTGTCCGGCGGAAGGCGTCTGTTTCCCGATTAGAATTTTCAGCAGGGTGGATTTTCCCGCGCCATTCTTTCCCACCAGTCCGATGCGATCGCGCGGGTTAATGGCAAACGATACATTATCGAATAAAGTGTAACCGCCAAATTCTACAGTAATATTATTTACAGAAACCATCTTTTTTCAATTAGGAATTAGGAATTAGGAATTAAGAATTAGGAATTGGCTGACGCCGGCGCATCATCACATCATCACATCATCACATCACCACATTAATTAGTCACATTAGCACATTTTCTACAAATGTACGAAAAAATTACTTTGAGCACATAGACGGCCGGCCAACGTACCGGACTTAAATCTTTAAATCTTTAAATCCTTTAATTTTGCATACAGCGGACAGAGAGGCCGGATGTGCGATAAACACTGACACGATTTACTGTGTTTCTATCGTATAAATAGGCCCTGCCCCATGCATTGGCAGTGTCGGAACAGTTGGACGTCCAAAAATAAGCCTGATAACTCCTGAGTATAAAATTATCACCTGAATAGTATCGAATACCGGCCGGTAATACCCGGAAGTTATAGTCGTCAGTACCCGTAGCATTTTTGGAAGATGCCCACAAGTTTTCTGTGTCCATTGTACAGTTGCTGGTATTCGGGTCACAGATACATGTGGATTTCCCGCGCATTCCGGCGTCTGTTCCCAAATATCCGGTCTGTTGTCCATTGTGATTTTTGTTTCCTGTTTCCATTGCATTCAGCAGTTCGCCCCATTCGGCGTCTGTCGGGACATGCCAGTTGGGAGGACAAATACCGCGTCCGTCTGTGCCTAATCCCTGGTTTGTATTGTTGCTATTACAGGAAAAAGCAGGGTAATTCATACTTTTTCGTGTCTCGTCCTGCCACTTTCCGTCCACCATCATGGTTGTTTCCCAAGCGTACAAAGCCCCCCAAATATTGCAACTGAGTAGGGCGGATGTGGTCGCTCTATTCACAGAGGGACACCAGAAAGAAGCCTTTTGCGTTTTTGAAGAAATGAGATTCCATGTCAAATCCTGCTGGTAATTTAAGTTCTGCGCCATGACCCAGCGGCCGCCTATTTTCACTACGGTATAAACTTTTCCGTCCCGTTCATCTGTCAATGATACGTAAGTGGCCGCGCTGTAAGTACTGGGGAAGGTAGTAAAAGCGCCTACTACGGGCGGTTTTGTAAACCTGCATACCCCCTGGTCGGGGTCGGCGTTTTCCACTATCAATGTATATTGGCCGCCGGAAGCCGTCCATGTGGTATCGCATATATCGTTTTTAGCATACCGCCTGATATAATATGTTCCGGGCGAAGCATAGTTTGTGTTGTCGTTATTTAGGGCATAAGTCGCCGCATTGCCGGTCAATGTGGCGCTGCCTGTTCCGCTGCGCCGCCACTGGTAGCTTATGGACGCGCCGCCGCCGGAAGCATCCGTGCTGCTTGTTACCGTTGTGTTAGGGTCTATGCCGGTTTCTGTGGTGGTAGTGTCGCCGGCGATAGCGCCCGCAGTGAAGGGAGCATAAGCGTCTATGGATACGGTAGCCGCTGTGGTGGCATTTTTGCAAACCGTATTTCCGAGCAGGCGTACCCAATAGACAGTCGCGTTGTCCGGCGTTATGGCATACATAGGGGCAGTGGTCGTGGCGGGGCTTAACAAATTCTTGCCGGGTATGGCGCCTGTTCCCCATTCATATACTGCCCCCGAACCTTTACTGCCGCCGGTAGCCGTTAATGTGGCAGGGGTGGAAACGGCATGGCAGACGGCCGCTGTATTCGTTTCCAAACGTGCAGGCGCGGCTGGCTCCCGGTATAATATTATCTCCTGCCGGTTGCCGGTGGCGGTAGCTGCGGTAGCCGTATGGGTAGCGGAAAGCGTATAACTGCCGGCCGCCTGTACTGTCCACGTTAAAACATTTCCCGTACCGGTTTTCACGCCGCCTGTGGCTGTGCCTTCCTTTTGCAATTGATAATTGACGCCGGCTTCGCCCTTGCAGGTTAAATTTGCGGAAGCGGCACAATAGCTCCCGCCGCCGCTCAGTACGGGTTTCGGCATATTGTACTTCACTGTTCCCGGACAGTGGGTCGCATCGGTAAATGCGGCTATTTTTTTCCCTGCCGCAGGCGTGTAGGGCGCTGCCGGCAAATTCATCGCTACGCTCTGGTCGCTGTAGATGACGGTAAACGGTGCGTTGCCGTAAAAAAGGATACTGTTGGAAGCGGTAAATTCCGCTACCGGCGGCGCATCGCTGGCAAAGACACACCAACTGAATTTGGACGGCGTACCGCTGAGCGTAGCGGTAACTTCCCGGCTATATGCACCGGCGTTGCCCTGTAACCAGAAGCCTTTGCCGCCCGGTTCTACGGTTCCCGCAGAAACGCCCGTTATGGTCGCCCGCGTCCATTGGCCGGAAAGCCGGTGATTTTCCACTTTAATATAATCTACCCACACCCAGATTTTCGTATTGCGCGTACGATTGTCATTGGGAACAGCATTCCACCCTACGCTGAATTTTATGGTGGGCGTGTTATTTGTATAAGTAACGCCAAGGGGAACGAGTTTAATATGGTTTTGTGCGTTCATCTTTCCCGCCGGGAAGAGCGCAGCAATAAATAATAAGGAACGACTAATAATTTTTCCTGATAGCATAGCAGATTTCATCATTTTAATCATATTTTTATATTACCGGCCATACCTGTTCCGTGCTACTATTTTGCAATTACTGTCAAGTCTTGTAAATGGAGAACAGTATTCCGTGTATGGCTTCGGGAGCGCAAAAGTAGTAAACAATTTTGTTCTCCACAAATAAAAATGGGAAAAAATTATAACATAAAACGAACTTCCTTAAAAGCGAAAGCATTGGTTTTACCGGTTTCGTCCAATAAAAGGACTTGCCCGTTACGTTGCACCGCAACAAGTTTGGCAAGGAAGCGGCGTTTGTCCGTTTCAAACCGGCGCCACTCGTTCAACCGGTAGAGGCGTGCGTGGTATTCCTCATCGATACGTTGCATGCCGCCCTGTTGGAGTAGCCGGTAACGGCGCAGGATAGCCGCTACCAGTTCCGGCAAGGCGGTTTCGATAGCTACGGAACAGCCGCTTTCAAGCAGCATGGACGTGGGATTGCCGGCGGTCTTGGAAAATTTTTCCTGATTGGCATTTAATCCGATGCCGATAATACTTGCGTTCAGGGTATGGCCGCCGATGTGGTGTTCGATAAGCATACCGGCCATTTTTTTGTGATTGACATAGCAGTCGTTCGGCCATTTGATGGCAGCGCTGATAGCGTGTTGCGTCAAAAAATCGCACAGACCCAGTGAGGCGATTTTGGAAATATAGAACTGGTCTTCTGCCGGAAGCCATGCAGGGCGCAGCAGGAGGGAGAACATAAAATTTTTCCCGGCGTCGCTTTCCCACGTATTATTTTGTTGTCCGCGTCCGGCGGTTTGGAAGTGTGCCGCCCACACGCTTCCTTCCGGCGCTGTAGCGAGGTTACGGGCAGCTTCATTATTGGTAGAATCTATTTCCGGCAGCCAGGTAATCATTTGGGAATGGAGAGTGGAGAATGGAGAATGGAAAATTGAAAATTGAAAATTAGGAATTAGGAATTGGCTTGCGCCGGTGCGTTTGTCACGACTTACAACTTACAACTTACAACTATACTGTGTAGCGCGATCCGGGATTGAACCGGAGACCTTATGATTATGAATCATACGCTCTAACCAACTGAGCTACCGCGCCGGATTTTTTGGACTGCAAAAGTAGCATTTTTTTTGCGAGTACGCAAATTTAATTGAAGTATGATGTATGAAGTATGATGTATGAGTTGGCTGACGCCAAAAGGATTTAC
>JAIROQ010000171.1 GCA_031257455.1 Prevotellaceae bacterium
GAGTCCAGCAGGCTCACCCAACCGTATGTTTGCGAAATATTCAATGCCGAAAAAGCAGCCAGTTTAATACAATGTTTCGCTAACAGCATAAAAAGAATGGCAACCGACAAAGTCAAGCCGTAAAGCGCATATTTTTTCTTCAGCAAGAAGCGCGGAACCAGCACATAAATATTGAAATAGATGACCACAAGGTATGCCAGCCACAGATATATCTTGTAAGCCCAAATGTCCGGGTATGCTTGAAAATTAAGATATGTCTGGTGCGAAGCAATTAACGCTAAAGACAGGATAAGCAGGAGATGCCTCCGGATCCGAAACCGGGGGCTGGTGAAAAAATCGTATATCAATGAATCGTTTGCCATAATCTGTATCCTGTTTTTTTCGGGGCAAAGGTACCGTTTTTATCTGACTGACGTAAAAACTCCGTAAAAAAGCCGATTTATAGCTCATATTCCCGCTTGAAAAACAGCTTTTTATCCCTGACGACGACGTATGCAGCCAATATCAGCAACAGTACGGTTTGAATGACTTTACTGTCGGGGTGGGTGGCGAATATCTCGTTAAAGAATCCGGCCGTGATATGGAACACAATGGCAACGGGGATATTCCGCCCGGTTTTGTAGTAAAGCCAGTTCATCAGTATGACGTATGGGAGGATACTGACAAGGAAGTTTACACTGTGTATCCATCCGGTTTCCAGCAGGTTGCTTTGATAGTAATCCCTGATAGCCGAGAGCGGCAAATGCCAGATCCCCCAGAACAATCCGAAAATCAGGGATGTGTTGAACAGATTGAATTTTCGGCGCAAACAGTCCGTGCCGTAGGAGCGCCAGGCCAGTTCTTCAATGACTGGAGCCATAACGAGCAGGAACGACACGGGAAAAATACCCGACGAGAAGGTATACTCGCCTGTAATCACAAACTGCAACGGACTGTATCCGAACAGCAGCGAAACAGCTTGCGCCGACAGTATGCTTGTCGGCATAATCAGGCAGGCAAGCAGAACATAGCGAAGTTTCATCTCCCTGAAATTGAAAAAACGTCCGGCAACGTCTTTCCGCAACGCTGCGTTTTTGGAAATCAGCACATACGCCACCGCCACCGGCGACAGCAATCCGGCAAACGCCATAACACTGGCTATATTCAAATATTTTCCCTGATAAGGCGTAATATGACTCACATATCCCGCCCCAAACCAAAACAGCCACGGTATAAGAACCGACAGTCCATAAAACAGCGCCGTATGCCGGTAGCCGCCGATAATGGAATTTATTTTTACGATGCTCATGTCGTTTAAATTATATATTCGAAGGCAAAAGTAATTCATCGGAGGAAGCGATTTGAAAATATGAGACGGAATGGCTTGTTTTAGCGACAAAACACCGTTTTTCGCAGTAAAATTAGAAATTCCTCTGATAAGTCACCTTCAAAATCCACGAATGAAGAACCGTATTTTCACTCAATTTCCAGTTTGATTTTTTCAGTCTGCCGGAAAAGAGGGGGAACACCTTTACCCAAAATGACCGGGAAGTAACAAAGTAGAAGTTCGTCTATCAAATCGCAGTTCAACAAAAACGTTATCGTTTGCCCGCCGCCGACCAGCCAAATATCCTTGCCTGCCTGTTCTTTCAACTGGCGGACGGTTCCGGGTATGTTTTCCGTAAGAAAGACTATATTTTCTTTCAATGGCAGATTGTTTTTATGGCGGGACAACACAACGTACACCTTGCACTCCTGTTAAAATATTAATTTTCAGTGAATTATTTTTTCTTGTTTTTTTGAAAAATAGTCCGTAAATTTGCACCCGGGTTTTTGCAGACAAAGGGTAGTCAGAAGCGGCCAAACAGGTATTCAAAATCCGCTCTAAATCGTACCCTATAAAGCAAAAATAACTCCTTATCTTGCTGTTTTACAAGTAATTCCAGAAATTAGAATAAGTCCCATTTAAAGGTATTTTTCTAAAGAACCCTGGCAGGATTATTTGTTTAGTTACACTGAGGCAAAGGTTTTTCAGGGTTGGAGCGGAGTTTTTGTCAAGGGGATCGCTGCAAACTGGTTGGTCTGTTTGGGAATGTTTATGGGATATGCCGCAAAAGACGTTATTGGAAAATGTATAGGTATCTGGATTCCGGTTATGATTTTTGTTACATTCGGCTATGAGCATTCTATCGCAAATATGTTTTTTATTCCTGCGGCTATATATTCCGGCGCCGATATTACCTGGGGCGATTTTATTTTGAAAAATCTGATTCCTGCTACTTTGGGTAACTTTATCGGAGGAGCTGTTTTTGTCGGTTGTATTTATTGGTACTTTCATTTATACAAAAAGGGGAGTTCTTCTTGAATTATTTATGAATATTGTGAGTTCTATGTTTCCATAGTGTTAAAAAATAAATAATGTACACATGAAACGAACATGCAAAACGGCTTGCGCCAAAGAGTTATGAACATGCTGTGAGTTCTATGTTTCCATAGTGTTAAAAAATAAACAATGTACACATGAATGAATTATTTAGTATTAAGGATCAGGTTATAATTGTAACCGGCGGTTATGGAGTTTTAGGTTCGAATGTAGCAAAGTATCTGGCGTCGCAGGGAGCCGTAAGCGTTATTATCGGTCGGACGGAAGAAAAAGGCAGCGCCATAGCGGAGGAAATTAAGGCTGGCGGCGGAAAGGCTGTTTTTCTTCGATCAGATGTATTGAATGTGGAATCATTGCACGAATGTAAGGATGAGATAATCAGACTTTTCGGTCGGATGGACGCCCTGGTCAACGTTGCCGGCGGCAATATGCCGGGAGCGACCCTTACGCCGGATCAGACAGTTTTTGACATGAAGCTGGAGGATTGGGACAAGGTGGTCGATCTGAATCTGAACGGAACCGTATATCCTTCGCTTATATTTGGTCAAGCGATGTCGAAACAAGTAAAAGCAAGTATCGTGAATATAACTTCTATGGCGGCATATTCTTCAATTACGCGGGTATTGGGTTATTCTGTCGCAAAGTCGGGAGTTTCTAATTTTACGCAATGGATGGCGATGGAAATGGCGATAAAATTTGGCGACGGTATTCGGGTAAACGCCATTGCGCCCGGATTTTTTATCGGCGATCAAAATAGAGCCGTACTTATGAATCCTGATGGTTCATTGACGGACAGAAGTAAGAAAGTCATAGCAAAAACGCCAATGGGCCGCTTTGGAGACGTCACGGAGTTGAACGGCGCCGTCCAGTTTTTATGTAGCGATGCGGCTAGTTTTATAACCGGGGTTGTATTGCCTGTTGATGGCGGTTTTTTATCTTTCAGCGGCGTTTAAGAAATGTATTGTTGGGAGAAAAATACTCCCAACAATACATAAGTTATACAACATATTTTTTTATACATAGATTCGGAACTCCAATACTAACGACTTTTTCGGACTGTTTTTTTTCGGCGGTTTTTCCCTGATTTTTTTTCTTGAACCTTGCTTGATAGCTATTGATAAGGAGCGACTAATTATTTAAAATTCAAGCATTATGAAATATTTGGTAGAGATTTTAGCTGTGGCGCACATCCGGAAGTGGCGCGGCGCTATTAGGGAGAAGTTTGAAAACATGTGTAAATTGAAAATTTTCATGTAAATTTGTCCGAAATTTGCGACCACATGTCCGCTACGGAGAAAATAAAAGCCCTCATAGCCAAAGGCGAAAGAACGCTTAACGTGACCAAACGAACGGTGGAAGTGATAATCTCTAATTTAGTTGATAAGAAAATAATTGAACGACAGGGATCTAAAAAAGTAGGGGAGTGGATTATTTTAGACCCTTATGAAAATGACGCTTTAAATGGCGCTTTATGACACTTTTAATGTCGGTTTAAAATTCAGACGAAATGAAAATAAAACCCTTTATGTTTTGCGTATGGCTGTTGGCTCTGTGTCTGCCGGCACAAGCGGCCGACACCCTGACCATTCTGTTTACCCACGACCTGCACTCGTACTTCACCGGGATACATGAAATTGACAACAACCGCCTGCGGCGCGCCGGAGGCTACGCGCGGCTCTATACCGCCATCGAACAAATACGGCAACAGAACCCCGGCGCAACCCTGTTGGTCGATGGTGGGGACGTGGCCATGGGCGCTTTCTTTCACACGCTCTTCACCACCCACTTCGCCGAACTGCAACTGATGAACCGCATGGGCTACGACGCCGTTACCATCGGAAACCACGACTTTGACTTTGGGGTTGACGCCCTACAAACAGCGCTTCAGGTCTATTTCTCGGACGCCTCGCACACCTGCGCCGTAGTGGCATCAAACCTCAAAGGCCTTGCGGGAACGGATGAATACATCGTGCTTACCAAAGCGGGCTACCGCATCGGCATTTTCGGACTGTTGGGCACGGAGGCGCGCAGCCAAAGCCTGATCGACAAAGACCTGCCTTACGAGAACTACATCACAGCGGCCGCACGTATGGTGGAGCAGTTGCGCGATACAGAAAAAGTGGATGTGGTGATGTGCCTTTCCCATTCGGGGACAAAGGAAAACGTAAAACATTCGGAAGACGTGCAACTGGCGCGCCATGTGCCCGGCATTGATGTGATTATTAGCGGCCACACGCACAGTTTATTGCGACAACCGCTCGTGGAAGGGCATACCGTTATCGGCTCGGCGGAAGCCTACGGCAAATATCTGGGCTGCATAAAATTGGCGATGACGAATGGAAAGCCGCAAATGGCTTCTTATGACGTGATAAAAATAGACAGCGCCATGGCCGAAAATAGCGCGATTAAATTGGCTGTTGGCGACTATAAAAAACTCGTGGAGGCACATTACCTGAACGCGGAAAATACAGGCTTTGATGAGCCCCTGGCGGAAGTTATGAACAGCATTTGGGCCTCGTCCGACAATATTGCATTGGAACACCTGATTGCCGACGCTTTTATGGATGCCGCACAAAAAGCTGAAAATAAGCGCCCCGATATAGTCGTAGCGCCGTCAGGCTCCATCCGGACAAGTTTATATAAGGGTACCGTTACCGCTGAAGAACTTTTCAAGATCCTGCCGTTAGGCGTGGGGGAAGATAAAAAGCCGACGTTTCCACTCATAAAGGTCTATTTTTACGGCCGGGAGCTGCGCGACTTATGCGAAGTGGATGCCAGCCTGTCGGGGATGGCGCCCGATGCGCGACTGTTCTTCGCCGGACTCCGGTACACGTACTACTCCGGTAGCCTGTTTTGTAACAAGGTGAAAAGGGTAGAGATACAAGACAGCGCCGGAGCCTATATCGTTCCTGATAACGACAAGTTATACAGTGTGGTAGTCGGTTTATATACCGCCAAAATGATGGGTATTGTGAAAGAGAAAACCTTTGGGATTTTGTCGTTATCGCCTAAAAATGCTGCCGGACAGCCCATTACAGACTGGAACGCGGCCATCATACACGACCGTGAAGGGCGCGAGATTAAAGAATGGGTGGCGCTAAAAAACTATCTGCAATTGGGCAGGAAAGAGGGCTGTGAAATCCCATTATTTGATTATAAAGTACAGGTGGGAGAGCGAAAAATCAAGCAAACCGGATTTTCTTTATTTGAAGAAATTAAATATCTGAATACATTTGCATTATGCTGCTACATAACAATATTATTACTCTTGATAACCTTATTGTTATTTCTATACAAAATACTAAGAAAATTAATACGTTATATACGCTCGAAAGGTTAATCTTTCAGGATCGTTTAAGAACGATACCAGCTGACGGTTAAAAATGTTACCACCAATTCATGGCTATTATGTATACTTTGCTCGGGATAAACTTGCGAGATAAAAAGCAGAAAGCAGAACGCAAATAAGAACCACATGGCGGTTTGTAACGCCATCTTCCGACGGCCTCCTGCTTTCCTGCTTTCTGCTTTCTGCCGACATATCACAAAACCATGCCGCGTGCAGTATAAAAAGGTTTTTAAACCAAATAAAAAAAACAGTAAAAATATGACAGGCACAAATAACAAAACTCGGATATTAACATTAGATAAATGCTACACCCTTTCAAAAAGTATCAGGTTGCTTCAATACCTTTCAAACAGTTTTTTGAAAACCGTAATTATCGCCTTGTTGTAATGCGGGAAGAATCGGATGATCAGCAATTAGACCTCTTTGA
>JAIROQ010000028.1 GCA_031257455.1 Prevotellaceae bacterium
GAGGGCTCCGGCGTACTTCCAGTAGCTACTGAAACCGTCCCCGGGGGCTTGGCGGGACTTTCGACACGAGCAACCGTCAGTAGCAGCACATTCCGTCCCTGACGGGACGACCGCAAACAACTTGCGTTGGGGAGGAGATTTCTCCACTCCGCGCGCTCGTCCCTCGTGCGCTCCGGTCGAAATGACGCGCGTGGAACGTCGTTGCGAACGACGAGGAACGAGCCGTGAAGCAATCCAGCGGCCTTTTCGTGTCGTTTGTCTGGATTGCTTCGCTCCGCTCGCAATGACGACTTAGTTGAAAATTGAAAGTTGAAAATGGCGGCAAGCGCGCTGTTGAAAAGTCGCAAATCGAGCATCAAGTATCGAAAAGTCGAATATCGCCTGTCGCAATCTTTGAATTTTTAAATTTTTCTGTGTATATTTGCAAGTTATTTGAAACAACTATTTATGAGGGATGTTGCTAAAAGCACAAGGTTGGGAATAGGATACAGGTTGTTCAGGACGTATGTCCGTCTTTACCACAATTACGTATATTACCGGAAAACATATACGACAGGCGCGGAAAATATACCGGACGAAGGCGCATTATTAATAGTATCCAATCACCAGAACAGCTTGAACGATGCCCTGGGACTGACGCTGGCGATTAAAAACCGCAAGAAACAAAAAATCCGCTCCATTGCCCGCGCCGATGCATTCGATTATCCGGTTTTCGGCAGCATTTTCCGGTGGGTAGGTTTATTGCCTGCTTTCCGGATGGAGTATCAGGGTGTGGACAGCCTCACGCATAATACCTATACTTTCGGGGAAGCAGGCGAAATGCTGCTCCATGACGGAACAGTGATTATCTATCCCGAAGCCGGGCATCAGGATAAACGCTGGCTGGGCAAGTTCTCGTACGGCTATTTGATATTGCTTTTTCAGGCGGCGGAAAAATGCAACTTTGAAAAAGAACTCTTCATCCTGCCTTCCTGCAACCATTATTCGCATTACTTGGGGAGGAAAGAAGATATCCTCATCAAGTTCGGGAAACCGATTTCCATTGCGCCCTACTACGAACTGTATAAAACCAGACCGCGCACGGCCTGCCGCCGGGTAAACGAACTGGTCAGGCAACAAATCAATGACCTGATGCTGAATATTACCGATACCGATAATTATGCCGCCATTGACTATCTAAGGAATACCTACGGGAAAAAATATGCCGGACAACACGGCTATTCCCCCGCTCTGCTGCCGGAAAAACTGCTTGCCGACCGGCAGTTCATCGCCCGGTTGAATGACCTGAAAGCCGCCGGCAATACAGCCATACAGTCGATTTATGAAGATGCAAAAACATTGGCGGAAATCACCGGCCGGCTGCGTATCAATGATGACCATTTCGATAAATGCCCGTCCTGCTGGAAAACCGCGTCCGCAGGTATGGCTTTCCTGCTGCTTGCGCCGGTATTCCTTTTTGCATGGCTGTCCAATGCGCTGGTCATTATCCCGACCAAACTGATAAACCGGCGGATTAAAGACCACATGCTGCACGGCACGATAGACCTTATACTGGGCGTACTGGTTACGTTTCCGCTCACCTGCATCCTGGCATTTGTCCTGACATGGATTTTTACGAAATCGTTAATTCTCGCGGCGGGATATCTGGTTTGTTTACCGTTTTTAAGTATCTTTGTCACTTATTATGAAAAAGCATGGAAACGCTGGACGGAAGCCATACGCTTTATCCGCTTATCCCGACGGGGAAAACTGGACGAACCGGAAACACTCCGCAGACAGCTGCATGAGAAGTTAAGAGGTATGAGGTAGAATGGAGAATGGAGAATGGAGAGTTGGCTGACGCGCCAGCAAATCAGAAATCAGAAATTAGAAATAAAAAATCAGAAATCAGAAATCAAATGGAGAGACGAGTAGTAATAACAGGTATGGGGATATACTCCTGTCTGGGAAAAAACCTTGAAGAAGTACGGCAATCCCTGTATGACGGGAAATCCGGTATCATATTTGACCCGGCACGCAAGGCGCTGGGTTTCCGTTCCGGCTTGACCGCCTGTCTGGAAGTTCCCAACCTGAAAGGCATATTGAGCCGCAACCAGCGGGTATATATGCCGGAACAGGCACACTATGCTTATGTCGCCACTGTGGAAGCATTGCAAAATGCCCGGCTGGAACAGGATTATATCGATACCCATGAAATAGGACTGCTCTACGGCAACGACAGCAGTGCGGACGCTGTGATGAAAAGCATCGACACCATGCGCGAGAAAAAAGATACCACCATGATAGGCGCCGGCGGTATCTTCCAGTCGATGAATTCCACCGTCAGCATGAACCTTGCCTGTATCTTCAAACTGAAAGGTATCAACCTGACCATTTCCGGCGCCTGCGCCAGCGGTTCACATGCCATTGGACTGGGTAGCCTGCTCATCCGGTCGGGCTTGCAGGACTGTATCGTGTGCGGCGGCGCGCAGGAAGTAAACCCGTTCTCTATCGGCAGCTTCGATGGTATCAATGCCTTCTCGGTACGGGAAGATGCGCCCGCCGAAGCCTCCCGCCCCTTCGACCGCGACCGGGACGGATTAGTGCCGGGCGGCGGCGCGGCTACGGTGATTATCGAAAGCTACGAATCGGCCGTCCAGCGCGGCGCACCGGTATTGGCCGAGATTTGCGGCTATGGCTTCTCGTCCAACGGCGACCATATCTCCGTTCCCAACGTGGACGGCCCCAGCCGTTCCCTGCAAATGGCCATCCGGGAAGCGGGCATTGACATCCGGGATATCGGTTACGTCAATGCACATGCCACTTCCACGCCCGTAGGCGACAGCAACGAAGCCAAAGCCATTGCCCATGTCTTCGGCGGCTGCCGGCCGGAAGTAACATCTACCAAATCGCAAACCGGCCACGAAATGTGGATGGCCGGCGCCAGCGAAATAATATATTCCCTGCTGATGATGAAAAACGACTTTATTGCCCCCAACATCAACTTTGAAAACCCGGACGAAGCCTCCGCCAAATTAAATATTCCGGCAAAGCGGGTATCCAAACATTTTGACACGTTCCTCTCCAACTCCTTTGGCTTTGGCGGAACAAACTCGACATTGATAGTTAAGAATTATGAGTTATGAGTTATGAGTTGGCTGGCGCGTCAGCCAATCAGAAATTAGAAATCAGAAATTAAAAAATATCCAGCAGTGAGCACTAAAAAAAAATTAATAGAAAGATTTTTAACCCTACCGAAGGAGATTTGACATGAATTATTTACATTATAAAGGTTATACCGGAAGCGTCCACTACAGTAACGCGGATAACTGCTATGCAGGAAAAGTCTTGGGCCTGCAAAATGACCTTATTTTATATGAAGGTAAAAATATGGACGAGTTGCGAGCCGATTTTCAGGAAAGCATCGAAAGCTATTTTGAAAGTTGTGAGGAAATGGGCATAAAACCATGCATGCCCGTCCTTTTAAATGTGCGTATCCCGGCGGAAATACACGGTAAAATTGTATCGTTGGCTGAACAAAAAGGCATACCGGTGGATGATATTGTAAAAGAAGCATTGCTCCAAACAACAAGCGTTGTTTGATTGTTCAGATTGGAAAGTATCGTATAAATAACTATTTTTTTATAAACAAAAACCAAAATGGAAACACAACAACTCATTAAGGAACTTAACGAAGCGCTGGCCGCAGAGTTTGAAATAGAAGTTTCAAGCATCACTGCGGAGGCTGACATCAAAGACACATTAGACCTTGACAGCTTGGGACTGGTTGATATGGTGGCATTGGTAGAAAACAAATTCGGCGTAAAAATACAAAGCGCAGACGTGGCGGCTATCAAAACTTTCGATGACCTTTACAACTTCCTTCTCGGCAAGCTGAAATAATATAATAGAAACACTGCCGCCGTTTATACACAGGAATGAGAAAACAATCCCCCCAAAGCGCCTTATCGGCCACGACTACGGTCGAAGTTCACTTTTATGACGTTGATTCATTAGGCATCGTCTGGCACGGGCATTATCTGAAATACTTTGAAAACGGGCGGGAAGCCTTCGGTAAAAAGTTCGGCGTGGACTACATGGATATTTACAACAACGGATATACCGCTCCCATTGTCGATTTGCAGGTACGCTACCTGAACATGGTGGCGCTGGACGAAACGCTGGAAGTCGAAACGGTATATGTACCCTCCGAAGCGGCCAAATTGATTTTTGAATACACCATATATAAACAGTCCGACCGCTCGGTGGTGGCAAGGGCTACCACCACGCAGGTATTTATGAACAAAGAGGGCGAAATGGAATTTTCCACCCCCGAATTTTACCGGAAATGGAAAGAAAAATGGGGAATATTTCCCGAAGCGCCCGGAAAGATTGGCGGCGTTCCGCGAAAGTCTCGCGGCGTTCCGCGAAAGTCTCGCGGCGCTCCGCGAAAGTCTGACGGAATAACGGCGTTATAAAGAAATTACTCAAAAAACCGACACGGTGACCGCACTGACCCTTTTCATATACCATTTCTTCCGCCGGCATAAAACCGTATTTTATGCTGCGCTGCTGGTTTCTACCGCCTGCTTTGCCTTTTTCGGGTCGAAAATTACTTTTGAGGAAGACATAACCAAACTCCTGCCGGCGACAGAGCAGGAAAGCGCGGAAAAACTCGTCTTTTCCAACCTTAAAGTAAAGGACAAACTGTTTATCCTCTTTTCCCCTGCCGCCGGAGACGTAGCGCCGGACGATTTGATTGCCGCCGCCGGCGAATTTGTACAATCGCTGCTGGAGAAGGATACGGCATACCGCGTTATCAACAATATCCTGTATGAAATAGACGAAAGTCTGCTGGAAACCGGAGTCGCTTTCCTGTATGAACATGCGCCGGTATTTTTGGACGCCCCGCAATACGGCAGGATAGATTCGCTGCTGGAGCGCGTGGACAGCCAGATGCAGGAAAATTATGCCGCCCTGACTTCCGTAGCCGGCATGGCCTATAAGGAAATAATTGCGCAAGACCCGATAGCCCTGCGCAAGCTGTTCCTTGCCGGCGCCGGCAGTATAGGCAACGGACTGGGCGGAAATTACGCGTTTTATGAAAATCATATTTTCACGGCGGACACGGCGGTGCTGGTGGCTTTCCTGTCGCCGAACTTCAAATCGTTCGACTCGAAGCAAAATACCCTGCTGATAAACCTGATTACGGAAACGGCCGGGATTTTTGAGCAACAGCATCCCGAAATCACGCTGCACTATCACGGCGCACCGGCGCGGAGCGCGTTCAACTCCAAACGCATTAAACTGGACTTGCTGCTGACCGTTTCCATTTCGTTATTGCTGATATTGGCGTTGCTGCTGGTTTGCTTCCGCAATAAATCGACCTTGCTGTATCTCATCATGCCGGTGATTTACGGCGTGCTGTTCGCCCTGTCGATGATTTATTTCATAAAGGGGAGCATGTCGCTTATGGCTATCGGCATCGGGGCGATTGTGATGGGCGTGGCGTTCAGCTATTGCCTGCATATTATCACCCATTACAAATATGTCGGTAATCCCGAAAAAGTATTGAAAGACCAGACCGTCCCGGTGTCGCTGGGCGTGCTTACGACCATCGGCGCATTCATGGGGCTGCTGTTTACCGAATCGGAGCTGTTGAGCGATTTCGGCCTCTTCGCCTCGCTGGGACTGGTGGGGACAACGTTGTTCGCATTGCTGTTCCTGCCGCAGTTTTTCAATCCTGAAACCAGTAAAAAATCCGAAAAAGCCTTTGCCATCCTGGACAAAATAAATGCTTACCCGCTGGAAAAGAAAAAATGGTTGATTGCCACTATCCTGATGGCAAGTGTCGTATGTTTCATCGCTTCGGGAAAGGTAAAGTTCGACTCCGATTTGCAAAATATCGGTTATCATGATACGCAGGTAGGACAATCCGAACAACTGCTGGCTTCAAAAACCGCCGACAGCGTGTCGGTTGTTTATTTCGCGGCCGTGTCGGAAGATTTGGATGCGGCGCTGGAGGCGAGTATCCGGCTGTGCGGCGGATTGGATACGCTGGCGGCCGGCGGTTTAATCAAAGGGTATGCCGCCCCGTCATCCCTATTTGTTCCCGCCGCCGAACAGCGGCAACGCATTGCCCGATGGAAAAACTACTGGACGGAGGAAAAAAAGGCGGACGCACGGCAAAAAATTACCGATGCCGGCAACCGGTATAAATTCCTGCCGGGAACATTCGACCCGTTCTTTGCCTCGCTGGATGCGGAGTACGAACCGGTATCGCTGTATGACGCCGGAATAATTCCGCCCGAAATAGCAGATAATATCATCGAATATACCGGCGACAGTTACCTCGTTTTTATTCCCGTGCGGATGGACAGGAAACAGCTGATGGATGCGGGAAGCCGTGTGATTACAGGCCATCCGGACTTTGTGGTGGTTGACCCGATGTACTACACCAGCGATATGGTGAAAGTCATACACGGCGATTTTAA
>JAIROQ010000051.1 GCA_031257455.1 Prevotellaceae bacterium
TATTTCCATAACGGGAGGAGAAATGACCGAGCAGCAGGCGTTTTACACCGGCGCGGCGGGCTACAGTGGCCGCATCGGCGGCAGTGGAGTGCATCGTGCGTTGCGCTACATCGCTTTTGTCGGACAGGAAAGTCGCCTCATGGTAGAGTAAATCCACATGGCGCACTTGTTCTACGACCGTTTCCGAAAACATCGTATCGCTGCAATAGGCATAAGAGCGGGGAGCATAGGGCTGGTAGGTGGCTGCTTCGCTCGTCAGGGTTTGCCCGTCCGGCAGGATAACATCATGGCCGTTTTTCAAATGCAGGATATCGCTCACCGGTAAGCGGTGCGTGGCCACTAACTGCCTGCTCACATTACGCAACGGCGGTTTTTCGCGGAACAAAAAACCGGTCGCCGGCACACGGTGTGCAAGCGGAATACTGTGTACCGTCATCCCCTGATTATGATAAATCAATGCAGGCGTATTGGTATCCACCGGATGAACCACCGGTTGAAACGCCATATCCGCGCCGAAGTGGCGCAGGTGGTCGCGCAATACTTCTTCCAATTGGGCGGGCGCATAAACCGGTAATTCTTTTTGGCGTTTCATCATGCTCATGGTAGAAAGCAGGCCGAACAGTCCGAAGACATGGTCGCCGTGCAGGTGCGAGATGAATACCGCGTCAAGCCGTCCCGGCGAGAGGCCGGCACGCAACATTTGCATTTGCGCGCCTTCCCCGCAGTCGATTAAAAACAACCGCTCATGTACGTTGAGTACATGAGCGGTCGGATAATGTTCTTTTGTCGGTAATGCCGAACTGGTGCCGAGTATGGTTAGTTCAAAAGTCATAACCCTGCCGGATAGCTTACTCTTTTTGGCTTCCGGAATCCAGTTCGTCTTTCAGGGCAGCTAATTCGCTGATGTCGCCGAATGTTGTTTTTTCCAAGTTTGCTTTCAATTTTTTCACTGCCTTTTGCGTATCTTCTTTCTCCGAAGATTTTTCTCTTTCCGGAGATTTTGCTTTGTCTTCGGCGCCTTTTTTCAGTTCTTCAAAAGTACGGGTATGCGACAGGGTAATGCGTTTGGAATTTTTATTAAACTCCAATACTTTGAACGGTAATCTTTCGTCCACTTTGGCCGTAGCGCCGTCTTCTTTCACTAATTGCTTGGCGCTGGCAATTCCTTCCACGCCATAAGGAAGCGCTACAATCGCATGTTTATCGGCAATTGTCAGAATAGTTCCTTCATGCACCGAGCCCGGAGTAAACACCGTTTCAAAGACGTCCCAGGGATTTTCTTCCAGCTGTTTATGCCCAAGGCTCAACCGGCGGTTGTCGGGGTCCACTTCCAGCACCACCACTTCCAGAGGACTGCCGATAGAAGTAAATTCTGCCGGGTGTTTAATTTTCTTTGTCCATGACAAATCGCTGATATGCACCAGGCCATCCACGCCTTCTTCCATTTCCACAAATACGCCGAAGTTGGTAAAGTTGCGCACTTTTGCATGATGCCGCGACCCTACGGGATAACGTTCGGAAATGGTTGCCCACGGGTCGGGTTTCAGTTGTTTGATGCCAAGCGACATTTTGCGTTCCTCGCGGTCAAGGGTCAGGATAACGGCTTCCACTTCTTCGTTTACTTTCAAAAAGTCCTGGGCGCTGCGCAAATGCTGCGACCACGACATTTCCGAAACATGTATCAGCCCTTCTACACCCGGATGTATTTCCACAAAAGCGCCATAGTCGGCAATGACTACCACGCGGCCTTTCACCTTATCGCCCACGTTGAGGTTAGTGTCCAACGCATCCCAGGGATGCGGGGTAAGTTGTTTCAAGCCGAGAGCTATGCGTTTCTTTGCATCATCGAAATCAAGGATGACCACATTCAGCTTTTGGTCTAACGCTACAATTTCTTCAGGATGGCTGATGCGTCCCCACGACAGGTCGGTGATATGTATCAAACCGTCCACGCCGCCAAGGTCGATGAATACGCCGTAGGTAGTAATATTTTTAACCGTGCCTTCGAGCACCTGTCCTTTTTCAAGTTTGCTGATAATTTCCGCTTTCTGGGCTTCAAGTTCGGCTTCTATCAATGCTTTGTGCGATACGACTACGTTGCGGTATTCATGGTTGATTTTAACAATTTTGAATTCCATTGTTTTGTTCACAAACAAATCGTAGTCGCGAATGGGTTTCACGTCTATTTGCGAGCCCGGCAGGAAGGCTTCAATGCCGAATACATCGACAATCATACCGCCTTTTGTGCGGCATTTGATATAGCCTTTTACAATTTCATCCTTTTCCAGCGCTTCGTTCACGCGTCCCCAAGACCGGATAGCCCGCGCTTTCTTGTGCGACAATAAAAGCTGCCCTCTTTTGTCTTCGGCATTTTCTACGTACACTTCCACTTTATCGCCCGCCGCCAGTTCGGGGTTATAGCGGAATTCGTTAATGTTGATAACGCCTTCGCTCTTGTAGCCGATGTTTACAATGACTTCGCGTTTGTTCAACGCAACCACCGTACCTTCTACGACATCATTCTCCACCACTTTTGACAGCGTTTGGTTGTAGTCGCTTTCAATGGTTGTTTTGTCGATATCATATACTCCTTTTTCCTGTTCAAATGCGTCCCAGTCGAATTTATCGACCGGTATCGACACATTACTCACATGTTTTTTGGGTATTTCGGTTTCTATGGAAGTATCTTCCGCCATAGATTCCGCTTCGGCTTCTTCAGCCTGCTGGGGGATGACGATATCATCTTCGTTTTCCTGCAAGTTGATATCGTTAGTAATTTTTGCCATACGTTTTGAAAATTTTAATCAGTTAGACATTATGTTTAGTTTCTGTAATTTTTTTACAGGTCGGCAAAGTTACAAATTTTTTCCCGAACTACCAACGATTTAAAAATTTAAAGATTTAAAAATTTAAAAATTCAAGCCGGAGCGCTCGCCGTGACTTACGACTTATAACTTACGACTTATGACTAAAAGGCATTTTCAACTTTCCACTCTCCATTTTCAACTAATCCGTACCAAACTATTGCATATTAAAAAATTTCTTTACCTTTGCAACATATTCCACGCTCTTTAAAACATTTTGACCGCTTTTATTCGGGCACTTGAAATCTCGAAAATTTCTAATTATTCATATGAATAAAAGCAAAACTCCACGGAGTAAAAGAAACGTGATTTTTGCTTATAATATGAATGGGTATTCGAGAACCTCAAGTGTCAATAAGCATAGTTCACGTTTCACATTTTATATCCGAATACGCTGAAAAGAGTTCCCCCGAAACAAGACTGACCGAATAAAAGCTGCCACTATGTGGGAGTAGGAATGACGTGAACAGTACGAATTACGCGGATTTTGTTTTTTAGACTACGCGGATTTATGCGGATTACGTGGACATAGTGCGGAATGAGGGATTGTTTTGGAAAGAAGTGTTTGTTTGGGGAAATAAATTAAGTGCAAAACAATCCCGAAACCGCAAAAGAGAACTAAGAACTAAAAGTTAAGAACTAAGAGTTAAAAGTTAAGAACTAAAAGTTAAGAACTAAGAGTTGGCTAACGCCAAATAAACAACTCAACAATTCAACAACTCAACAAATAAACAATTATGAAAACAATTTTTTTCTTTTTCGCCATGGTTGCAAGTATTGCCACAATGGCCACGCAACCCGAGCCGCCCGTGTATTACACCGGCAACAATGAGCTCGCCGCAAGTGCAGTTTACAGTCCGCAGTCGGCAGTAGGCAGTGAAAACGCCGCAGACACTTTACGACCCGTATGCCCCATCTACTACACCGGCAATGACGAGCCAGCCGCTTTTGGCAATTTTGAATGGTGAGTTTAGAATTTTGAATGGTGCGCTTGTCGCCACTTACGACTAAAATGAAAACACCCTTAGTAGCAAAGAACACACACACCCTCATTACCCTTATTCCTTTATTAAGGGATAATAAGGGAATAAGGGAAAACACAGGCGGTGCACTGCCGGCTACTAAGGGAACTTTGAGTTATGAGTTAAGAGGTATGAGGTATGAGTTGCTGACGCGTCAGCAAAAATAGTCAATAATTAAATAGTCAATTGTGACTGCTGACGCGTCAGCAAATCAGAAATCAGAAATCAGAAATTAGAAATCAGAAATTAGAAATCAAATAAAAATAAAAAACTATGAAAAAACAATTAACAAGAACAACAAAATTGCGTCTCCTCGTCTTATCGCTCTTCCTGCTTTGGGTGATAGGGGGCTTCGCACAAGTTTCCGTGTCCAACGAGAAAACGGATTATTCCACAAAACAGGTCTCGTTTACTGTGACGTGGACAACGCAACCGGACAACAACCAAATCTGGGTGATTACCGACTACGTCAAAGTAGAAAATGCCGCTACGGTGGGCGGGTGGTCGCGTGCGACCGTAACCGCAGTAACCAAGACTGCCGGTAGCGGTAGCGTGACTACCGCTGCCGGTAATCTTGGTTTTTGGCTGAATACCTCCGGCAGCAGCGGCAGCGCGACCATTACGGCCACGTTAAGCGGCGTACCTGCCCAATTCAACTGGTGCGCCTACGCATTGAATTACCCGCCTCAGGCGGTCATTAAAGCGGCCGGCGGATATGATTTGAAAGGTACAGCGCCATTCACCGTGAATGGAACAAAATTGGGCGACAACGTGAAAACTTTCGGCGCGGGTACGTGCATCACTTCCCTGTCCGATGCAACCAACAATCCCACGGCTGTTCTTCCCGCTGCGCCGGTCGTTTCTTCGGTGACCGCCTCTACCCCCTGCGCGGGCGGTACAGCCGGCCTGACGGCCACCATGAGCGGCGGCACGACTTCCGCCATGACCTATAGCTGGAACATCGGCGGCTCGACCAGTACGACCACCGGCAATACGAAGACGTCACAGGCTTTGACTGCCAATACCACCTATACGGTTACGGTACGCAATGCGAACGGCTGCGTCAGTGTGGCAAAATCCGGCACGATTACCGTGAA
>JAIROQ010000084.1 GCA_031257455.1 Prevotellaceae bacterium
CTTTTTTGCAAGTTTTTAGAATGTAAAGATACTAAATATTGCAAATATTTACAAACTTTTTTATCAATATTTTATTAACAATCAGACCAATATCCGAATTTTAAGGAACGACTAATTAAATAGTCAATCAAAATATGGCTTACGACTAAAAAAATAGTTGGTAGTTTTCTAAAAAAAGATTATCTTTGCAGTCCAAAATTTTTGAGTAATGAAAAGGACATTTCAACCATCACAGCGTAAACGCCGCAATAAACATGGATTTCGCGAAAGAATGGCTACGGCTAACGGCCGCCGCGTACTGGCCGCCCGCCGCCGCCGCGGACGCAAGAAATTAACCGTATCAGACGAGGAAAAATTCTAAACAGGAAGTATAAACGGCGTATCAGCCCATTCGTCATGGGCTGATTTTTTATTTCCTGATTTTATTCGCAGTCATCAAGGCAGAGGTAGCGGCGCGGCTCGGAAGTCTTTATCCGCCATGACAGCAGTATTTCATGAGAGGTCGCTGCTTTGGCCGTTTGCAAATTCCACGTATATCCGAAAGAATACCCCAAGCGCCATTGTTCGGTAACGAACAAGCCGCCCATGACCTGTATATTTCCTATCCAATTGACGCTGGCGCCCACCCAGAAACGGTCGTACCGGTCTTTTACAACCCGGTCGAGGCGTTCCTTTGAAACGGCTTTACGGGGAAAACGGAAATACACAATCGCCCCGCCTTCCCCGCTGAAACGCTCATTGGCGTAGGAAACCAACGCAAGCGGCATGATGGATACCAGTTCTTCGATATCAACGCGTATGTTGGCATAGGCATTAAATACGCGGCCGTAGGCATATTCCACCTTATCGGAATTGATGTTAAGATGGAGAGCGGAAAGTCCTGCACGAATTCCTTCGTAACGAAATTCCACGCCGGCGTCAAAGTCGGGCAGGAGCGTGCGTGGGTAAGCCGTATATTCCGACATGTCGTTCAAATATACGCTTGCATCATCCCGTCCCTGCGTTAATATACCACCCGCCAGTCCGAAACTTAATGCCATTTTTGTGCCTAATTTCAGGTGATAGGCATACGAAAGTTTTGCATTCAGGGCATAATAAAATCCGATATAGTCATTGATGAGCGTGAAGCCGGCGCCTGACGACATGGAAGCAAATAAGTTTTGCGCATTCAGGAATAATGTTCCGGGCGTTCCTTCCATGCCTGTCCATTGTTTGCGGGCAATGGCGCTTACTTCAAAATAATTGGTATTGCCGGTAGCTGCCGGATTTATCAGCGAACGGGTTAACCATTTATGAGTATTGTCAAACCCGTCTTGCGCCCGTAACGCAATAACCGTTGCCAGCAAAAGGGAGAAGGACAGTATGAGATGATATGCTTTCTTCATTCAATATAAATCATTATTGGGGCAATACGGTTATATAGCCCGAAAAATAACGGGTTGTATGGTTATGGATATTTTGTGGAATAGTTACCTTATAAAAGTATGTGCCTGCCGGCGCCCGCTGTCCGTCTGCTTTCAGTCCTGTCCATCCAAGCCCTTTATGTATTAGGTATCCGCGGCGGTCGTATATCTCCAGCTCGTATTCTGCGAGGAAAATGCTGTTGAAACCGCTGCTTCCCGGCAGGAAAGCGTTGGGCGCCGACCATTCCGGCGCTAAAACATAATCACCGGTCGCCAGACAATTATCGGCGTCTTTCACTGTAATGGTTAGCGGATAATCATAATAATTGCCTCCCGACAATCTGGCGAAACCGGTAACAGAGCCATCGGTCTTAAATATCAATCCTGCGGGTAACGCTCCGTTGAGGTCGTAGGAAACCGGGTGTACGGCATTTTCGGCGCTGAACCGGAAATCATAATAAATATTGTGCTTGAACGCGGGCATTTTTTCCGGCTTAATCACTATCGGCGGACGGGCAAAGACCGTGACGCTTGCCGGCTCCGAGTTCCCGCATTTGTTGGACGCCACCACAGTGTAAACGGTTGGGGTTTCAACTACCGTAACAGCCGGATCTACGGATTGTCCGTCCTTATACCATGCCAGCGTTCCGTAGAAGCTTTCCGGTATCAGCATAATGACATCCCCGAGACATGCGGTAATCTCCGTGCGTATGGTGACGAACGGTAAAGGCGTCATCGTTACCTCCACAGTGGAGGAGGCGCTCGTACATTGATTGTGCGCAATAGCAACATAGGTGCCGGGAGCCGTTACCGGGAAAGTCGTTTCGGTTACCGGTATGAAATTATTGTTACCTTCTGCTTTCACCCAATCCAGTGTTATATTGTCGCCCTGCCAGCTTTTTACATTTAATGTCAATTCGCTATTTTCACATACGTCAATGTCGTCCATCGCTTCTACCTGCGGCAGGGCAATAGCGTTTATCACTATGGTATCATAGGCGGCCGGGCAAGGGAGATTGGTTACCGACACAATATAGGTTGCCGGCGTTGTTACGGTAATCACCGGCTCCGGTTCCGTCTGTCCGGAGGGCATCCATGAAATTATGCCTGTTCGTTCGTAGTCGCTTAATGCCAGTGTTACCGTAGAACCTTCGCAGGCTTCAATGACAGGTTCGGCCGCCTTGACAAACGGAACGGCGGATAAAAATATCTTGCTGTCCGTTGAATTGACGCCGCATTCATTTTCGGCGACTAAAGTAAAATTAAATTCTCCGGCTGCAGGGGAGTTGTAAACAGTATCCGGTTTGTTAATTTCAACGTTGCCCGGCAATATCCATTTATAGGTCGTAAACTGTTCGACTGCCGTCAGAGGAATGGAGTTTTGGCAATAAGTCTCGGAAGGCACAGGCTTTTGGAAAACGGGTTTCCTGCTCGTCTGGAACAGTACTGTCAATCGTTCGGGCTCCCCGATGTCTGTCTTCATTTCAGAGCATGTGTAGGAATAGGTGGCTTGTACCTGATATGTTTTTTCCTCCGCATCCTGTAAATTCGGAGCTATGGCATTTGGATAGCCAAGCCACTGTACGGTATGCATGTTTACGAGTGCGCTATCTACATATTCATTCAAATGAACTTCTTTATCTGTTTCGCAAACAGGAACTGTCTTCTGTTTTAAAATATGCGGCCGTTCGCGGACGCTCACGAAAACATCTACGGCTATCGTCTGTGTCGCTGTTTCCGATGAGCGTTTGTATTCAATCTCCGCCACGTAGGTAATAGAATCGTCAGGCGACAGGATGTATTGCCTTTCGGTAGGCCACGGCGTATAATCGGGGTTCAGGGGCGGTTGCGGAGACAATACCGCGCCGGTCTTTTTGTCTTTCCATATTACCTGTACAATCGTATCGCAAGCATCTGCTATAACCCGTGCCGTGTCTGCAGTTCCCCGGCAAAGGTTGTAAGATGCGGGCGATACTTTCGGCGGGTCATTACGCACATTCAGCTGGCCGGTTACATACGTTGACTTGTCCATCGCTGTTGACCGGTCGTAGTAAATTACCCGTGCCTGAATAGTCGTATTCTGGCTGACGGTTGTCTTATATGCCATCATCCTTTCACTCCGGCCAACGTGAACCGGCGTGGCGATATTCCAGTTATCGACTGTTACAATACTATCGCATTTGCTTGTAATGGCAATAATCGCGCTGTCTCCCTTGCATATTTCCTCCGGCGAAGCATACATGTGAAAAGCGGACGGAATAATAGCCAATGGAAGCGGTATTGTTATATTGTCATCTTTAGCCTGTTCTTTGCTGCGGTATTTTATTTCGGCGGTGTAGGTAGCATTTTCCGTTGCCTTCACGCGGTAACACCACGAATGCGACCCATTGGATTGCAATTCCGGTTTACTTACACCGGCAGGGGTTACCGTCCAATCGATAGATAATATATCATCGCAGTCTGTAGTAATGCAAAAATCGGCGCTGTCTCCCTTACATATATCATAAGGCCATCCGGACACACTTGGCGGATCTACCGGTGATGGCGCTATATTCATTATCATATCCAAAGCAACGGTCTTTAGAGCTACCGTATAGCTCGCGCCGGTGGGAATAGGATTACACCGATAGGTATGTTCGCGGGGCGTTGAGAAATTCAAGTTGCAACCGGCGCTACCACCGGCATACGTAATATTTACAGATTGGATAGTGTCGTTACAACCGGTAGCTAAAGAAAGCTGTATATCTACCGGGTCGCCGGGACAATTCCGGTAGTTGCAAACAGCGCTTGCAGTAGTAGCAGTTCCTGTTATAATAAATTGAACTGGTGTTGGCGGTATCGTATAGGTTTTCGGGCCGTCACAAACAGAAGTATAGGCTACCTTTGCACTAACTGTAGCTACCAGTGACGCCCAATCCGGTACTTTATAATTCGCCGCATCGGACACCGGTTGTCCATTACTTGTCCAAGTTGCCGTTCCTTCAAGATAGGCGGCCGGATAGGAGTTGTTTTCATCGTCCTTTACAAAAAAACGCAACAGCGAATGGAGGCCAATCGTTTCTCCTATGCAGAACGGTGGCATGCTCTTGTTCCACGTTACCTCAGGGTTCACGATGGGCGCTTTTCCTTCTACGGTCCATGTAGCGGTAGAACTTGTCGTGCAATAGTCATTCCGGGCTGTTGCCACGAATGAATAAGTTCTGTTTTCGATGAGAACTTCCTCGCCATCGGAATAGATGGTTGAACCGTTACGCCACATCACTTCTTGGGCATTTGTAGCGGTAGCAAGCAATGTAATCCTTGTTCCCCTGCAAACTGAAATATCGGCGGGGACGGTTACATTTGGTTCCAGCCAAACGGTAACCAGCGCGTCTTTGGTAAGTGTGTCGCCGTTTTCGGTAAGGCAGTATTCCAACGTGTAGGTCGTGTTACTGACAGGCGATACCACACAATAGAAACCCGCCGTATTTAGATAAGTATTTCCCTCTTTCCACCGGGAATAGGGCACATTTTGCGGATGCGCCACAATTAGCGTATTGAGGTCAGTACTGCCACCACGGCAGATATTCCCATTCTGTAAGGTGATATCCGTTGTTTGAGCATTAACCGTGTGCGTCAGAAACAACAATAATGAAACGTAAGCACAACGCATCAGGGGGATAATAATCGGTCGCAATTTTATAAAAACTTTAAAAATTATTGCAAAGATAAGAAAAAAGATTTACGGATTTACAGGTTTACGGATTTGGCTTGCGCGTCAGCCAAAATAGTCAATAGTCCACAGTCAATAATTAAATAGTCATTTTTTTTACTACTTTTGTGCAATTTTTATACCGTGATTTTTCCACTAAATACCATAGCTAATCCCTGCCTGCGGGCGGTGGCGGAAAAAGCGTTGCAGGGGGAACGCCTGTCGGCGGCAGACGGGCAGGCGCTTTACGGGTGCGAAGACTTGGCGCTATTGTCATCGTTGGCTACCTGCAGGCGCAGGCAAATGAATGGCGACAAGGTTTTTTACAACCGCAATTTCCATATTGAACCTACGAATATTTGTGTCAATCATTGCCTGTTTTGTTCCTATCGCCGGCAAGCCGGAGAGGCCGGCAGTTGGGAATATTCCATAGACGACATCCGAAAAATTTGCCGGTCGTATGTGGGGCAACCGGTAACGGAAGTCCACATTGTCGGCGGCGTGCACCCGGCGCGGGATATTTATTTTTACGCTTCCCTGCTGGACGCCGTGAAACAGCTGTTGCCGCAGGCCACAATCAAGGCTTTTACCGCAGTGGAAATAGATTATATGGCGCAAAAAGCGGGATGGACGTATGAAAAAAGTTTGCGGCTATTGAAGGAAAATGGTTTGGAAGCCATGCCCGGCGGCGGTGCGGAGATTTTTGACGAAACCATCCGCCGGCGGATTTGTCCCGGCAAAACCGGTGCGCATACATGGCTGTGCATACATGAAACCGCGCACCGCATGGGTATCCGTACCAATGCCACCATGCTTTTCGGGCATATCGAAACGCCGGCGCACCGTATTGACCACCTTCTCCGGTTGCGTGAACTGCAAGATAAAACCGGCGGTTTCGATGCCTTTATCCCGTTAAAATATAAATCGCCACATAACCGTCCGGGTATTGCCGGCGAGGTCTCGACAGCGGAAGTGTTGCATAATTTTGCCGTATGCCGCCTGATGCTCGACAATATCCCGCACCTCAAAGCCTATTGGCCGATGTTGGGAAAAGACGTTATGCAACGCGCCCTGCACTTCGGCGCTGACGACATTGACGGCACTATTGACGACTCTACAAAAATATACAGCATGGCCGGCGCAGACGAACAGCGTCCAACCCTTACGGCCGGAGAACTGGAAAATCATATCACCGCTGCCGGCTATACGGCTGTGGAGCGGAATACTTTTTATGACGAATTATGAGTTTAAGGTTTAAAGTTTAAATTTTATTTATGAGAAACAAACGCACCCTTTTCTTTTCAACAGACTTTTTATTGTCGGCTATCCTTTGCCTGTACGCCGCATCCCTGTACTTTTCAAACAGGACGGTTGTCTGTGCGACTGTCCTTATGGTAGCCGCCGGCGCGGCATTGGTAATTTACAGGACAGGCTGCGGCAAGCAGAAATTATCGCGGCCGCACCCGCTTGTTTATGGCTGGCTGGCCGTGTATGTCGTACGGGTTGTATGGCTATTGTTCAGTAACAATCCCCAAAACGGGTTGCGCTGGATAGATACCGGCTTGCCGTTTATCCTTTTTCCACTGCTCTTCCAATACCTCCCGTGGAATGAACGCATATTGAAAACCGTGCTGGTTTTTTTCGTACGTTTCACGTGGCTGTTTTGTGCAGTCACTCTTTTTACCGTTGCCTGGCACAGCATCGATGTCCCGGTAAATATGAAGGAATGGTTGCTGCACCCGAAAAGTTATCCTTTCGCTTATACGTGGACAAACTATGACCAGCCATCGTTTCTTTGTGTCATTTATTTAATGGCGCTCCCGGCGGGGCTGTACCTGAAACGCAAATACGGCGCTGTTTCTACGGTGGAAATTATTACGCTTATTATAGTCGAAGCGGCTATGCTTGCCTTTACCGGCGCGCGTGTCGGATTTATTATATTGCCCGTATTACTTTTGTGGATGTTATTCTACCGTATTTCATTCAAGCGGAAAATGGTTGCTGTCGGCGCATTGGGAATACTTGCCGGGGCGATGGTTATGGCCCTCCTGGGATGGCAAAATCAATTTACCGACCGCTTCAAAGACCCTGCCCGCATACAATTATGGGAAACAGCGATGGCTTCCATCAAAGAAAAACCGTTGCTGGGCACAGGCACCGGCGGCATGGACGCCGTGATAGGGACGCCGGAAATGACGGAGAAAATAGGGCAAACGCTCAGTTATCCGCACAATCAATATCTCGGCGAAGTGATGCACTTCGGCATTATCGGCGCCACGGCATTATTCGGCACATTGGCTTATCTGCTGGTTTGGGCTTTCCGCAAAAAAGATTTCCTGTTGCAATCCTTACTGTTCATATTATTTATTTTTATGTTTACGGAAATGCCCCTCGACTCGCACAAGGGTATTAATTTTTTCCTGTTTTTTATATCCATCTTTACCGTCAGTTTAAGGTTTAAGGTTTAAAGTTGGCTGGCGCGTCAGCAAACCTTAAACTTTAAACCTTAAACTTTAAACCTTAAATCGGAAATCAAAATGCAAAAAATCTCCGCCGTAATTATCACTTTCAATGAAGAACGGAATATGCTTCGTTGCCTGCAATCGCTGGATGGAATTGCGGACGAAATTATTGTGGTGGACTCTTTCTCTACCGATGCTACCAAAGAGATATGCCGGCAATAT
>JAIROQ010000105.1 GCA_031257455.1 Prevotellaceae bacterium
AAGCCCAAATAGTCACATTGGCACATTAATTAGCTCCGTAGGAGCGAAACATGAATAACCCCGGGCAAGTGCAGCGAAGCGGAACGTAGCCCGGGGATGCACGATGTCCCGCCCTGCACCTCGCGCGGCGCACGGGTTTTCCACGATGCACCGGCAGTACGCCGCGCGAAAAGCAGGGGGATGCATTGTATCTCCGCGCTTACGCACTTTACCCCGCGCTTACGCACGGGGTTATTCACAGGCAGCCCCTTCGGGGCTTTTTAGTTGAAAGTGGAGAATGGAGAGTGGAAAATGTTTTTAGTTAGGAGTTAGGAGTTAGGAATTATGAGTTGTGACAGGCGCAGTGGCGCAAGCCAAATCTTTAAATCTTTGAATTTTTAAATCTTTAAATTGGCGCCAGCCCAATTAGTCACATTAGCACATTAGCACATTAGCAAATCTTTCAAAAGGCAACCCGCACTTCCGCTTTTACCGTCCACTCGTGAATGTCGGGATGGTCGAGGTAGTTCAGGCGTTTTATTACGTCAATGCGGAGGAACGAGAAAATATTGTCGATGCCGATGCCGGCTTCCATAAAAGGCTGCGTGCCCAATGCAAATGTCGTCAAATTTCCGTCAGCGTTACTTGGGAACAACATCAGTTCATTGGCTGCGCCGGGAATATTGCGGGCGCTGACCTTTCCGTACAGGGCTTTGAACGTAATGAGTTCGCGCCATCGTAGCTTTTTGACAAGCGGGATACGGTTAAATAAAAAACCATTGAACGAATAGACGAGTTTCAAGTCGGCATACTGGTCGCTTACAAATTCAAAGTAGCGCATGGTATTGAAAGCGTCTTCCTGAAACGCAAATCCCTGATTGGCCTGCGCCACAAAAAGCGAAGGAAACGGCGCACGGTTAAAAATCTTCCCCGCTCCCAACGATACATCCAGATACCCGTAGCCCGCCAGATACCAGCGTTTCGCAAATCCCGCCTCGAGTTGGTGAAATGCGTAGTCGCCTCCCCAGAGGCCGGCAATGGCTGCCTTGTAACGAAGCGTATAAACGGCCGCTTCGGGATTTAGCGGATAGCGGTTGCGCTGCCACTGGAAAAACCGCTCGCCGGGCGACAGACGAAGGTCAATGCCTAAGGAAGTGGCAGTATAGGGATGATACGCTTTCCCGCCGGCAGTAATGAAATGCAGTTCGGCCAGCGGCTGCTGTTCCGTATGATTAAAAATAAAAGTATAACCGAAATGGCTGTTATTTTCTTTCCGGTAACTGATTTCAAATTTCCGGTCAAAGGTCATTTTTTCCGTCTTGCCCCGCCCGATGGAAACAAACAGGCGGTCGCTGCTTCCGTAGCGGTAGCCCTGTCCGGGAATTTGCGTGTTGTATTCATAAGTAACCGTCAGCAAATTTACCGGAAATTCCCAGGGGTGGTTCTTTTTCCGGCTGAACGAGTACATCACGGAAGCATTGTATTTCCATGCCCTGTCGCGTGTACCATAAGCTAAAAATCCTTCGAGGAATAAATGCCGGTGAAATTTCCCGTTGGTTTTTCCGCCCACCCGCAAGCGAACGTCTTCAACGGAATTGAAACTAACCGTATTCTCGACAGGGCCGATATCCACGCAGCCCGCTTCCACGTAACCCTCCGCCAATGCCAGCAATAAATCGCGGGTAAACGTGTATTTCTTTACCGTTTCCAACTGCCGGTATGATGTATAAATTTTCTCTTCCTTGCCGGTCAGCGTATCCGGGCGGTGCGTTGCCCAGTAGTGTTCGTCACGGGTATCAAAGCCGTCTGTGCGGACGGTGGGCGATAAACCGCTGTATATGCTGTCGGGTTGCGGGATATTAAAGGCGATGTTCTTGAAAGTGTTTATCCGCTTGCCGTGGAATGAGGCCAATGATTTTCCTATCAATGAAAATTCAACAGTCGTGCCGTCTTTGTCCAACACCCATGCGCTGTCAATCTTTGCAAATTCCTGCTCAATCAGTAAATCGGTTACAAAATTTACCTGCGTGGCGGGCGTGAGCCGCAATTCCACCCGCTTCACCGCATACGCCGAATCGGCAGTAAGAAACAACTTGCCGCGAAATCCGAAATCCATTGCATTCTGTGGCGTAAAATATAATTCATAACACGGTTGCCCGGATACGTCCACCGTGTCGGCAATAAAAAACTTGTAGAAACTCACTGCCAGCGGCGACAGCGGCGACATAAACCGGTTGCCGAGCAGGTAAATGGTATTGTCATAAATGTCCGTCTCGCCGAATATGCGGCGTATCACCACATCGAGGCTTTCCATCTCCAGAAATTTGCTGACTTCCACATTCCGTTGCGCCGTAATATAGGTTTTCGATACTTCGGGCTGCCGGCGGTAGTAGTGTTCCGACAGTACCTCGCCCATGTAAAAAGGCAGGTAACGTTTGCCGGTAAGTCTTGATGTATCGGCGCTGTCGAAAAGGAACGGTACGAGCTTGAACAATCCTGTTTTCTGGACGCTGTCAGGGATATTGGCAATAGCAAACAACGTTTTTTCATGTTTTTGGAACTGGTAATAATCGAACTGCTCTATCCTGTTTCCGGCTTTCCGCGCAATGGCTTTGCGCATCAGTTCTACTGCCGGGTTGTCTTTTTTGCGGTACTTTGTCCGTTCACTTTTAATCACCACTTCGTTTAAGCGTGTGCGGCTGTGCTCCAAATCAACATTGATGGACTGCGTAACGCCGCGCCCGGTTTTCCGCTCTACCGGTTCATAGCCTACTATCTCAAAGCGGATGACGCCGGGAGGCGTTGTCGTAACAATCCGGTAGCGCCCCTGCGCATCGGTAACGGCTACAGGAGTTGCAGCGCTATCGCCGGAAGTAATGGATACGAACGGCAATGCCTCTCCCGTTTCCGCATCGGATACCGTCCCCGTGATGGTGGTCTTTACCTGCGCCTGTAACGCCACAGGCAAGATAAGCGCAAATAAAAAAAGGAACAGGCAGTGAAAAAAGCGGATATTTGTTGTTTCCGGCATACGTTCTTTGTAAAGAATGTGACAAAGATACGGATTTTTAAAAGTTATCCGAAAAAGAGGTAGGCTACTACAATAGCGGCAACGACGCCTGCCAGGTCGGCGAACAGTCCGGCGCTGATGGCATAGCGGGAGCGCCTGACGCCCACAGCGCCGAAATACAAAGCCACGATATAAAAAGTCGTATCGGCTGCTCCCTGAAACAGGCACGACAAGCGGCCGACAAAACTGTCAGCGCCGTAAATCGACATGCTTTCTATCATCATGGCACGCGCACCGCTACCGCTCAAAGGTTTCATAAATGCCGCAGGCAAAGCATCGATAAAACGCGTGTCCAACCCTGCGCCGGCAGCGCACCACGCAAGACCATCGGTCAATAAATCCATCGCGCCGGAAGCACGGAATACCCCAATGCCTGCCAACATTCCCACCAAATAAGGAATAATTTTTATTATGACGCGAAAGCCGTCCTTTGCGCCGTCAATAAAGGCATCGAAGATGTTTATTTTTTTCAGCAGCGCACCCGTCATAAAACCGGTAACCAGAACCAGCAATACCAAACTGCTGATAACGGAAGACGCCGTACTCATTTGTTCTTGCGTTAAAGTGGTGAAATAGCCCACCAGCAAAGCCAGTCCGGCAGTGATGCCGCCAAGCCACGCCAATACGGTCGGATGAAATAAATTGATTTTTTGCTTGACGGAAACAAATATCAATCCCGCAAGGGACGAAACATAAGTAGCAATGAGTATCGGTATAAACACATCGGTTGGGTTCGCCGCGCCGAGAATAGCGCGCTGTGCAATGATGCTTATCGGAATTACCGTCAGCGATGAAGTGTTGAGCGCTAAAAACATTATTTGCGCATTCGATGCCGTTTTCTTGTCCGTATTCAGTTCCTGCAAACTGCTCATGGCTTTTAAACCGAGTGGGGTAGCGGCGTTATCTAATCCCAGCATATTGGCCGAAAAGTTCATCAGTATTTGCCCGGATGCCGGATGATGTGTCGGAATGCCGGGAAATAATTTGGAAAAAAACGGCCCTACCAGGCGCGACAAAAACCGCACGGCGCCGGCGCGTTCACCGATATTCATAAAGCCCAGCCACAAAGTCATAATGCCTGTCAGCGGTAGCGCAATATCCATTACCGCCATGCGCGACATATCCAGTAAACTGTCCATCATGCGCCCGAAAACGCCCATATCGCCCAAAGCAAATTGAACGACCGCTACCACGAACGCCACTAAAAAAAATCCGACCCAAATATAATTCAGCATATTTCTTAAATCACCCTTACCTGTATTTTTTTTACAACGCTACAAAAATAAGAAATTCTTTTAAGAAAAGATAATAGCTGGGTATTTTTGATTAGCGAAAGCAAAGATATGAATTGCTATGCAGGTACTGACAAATGTTATTTGCATTATCGTCGGGATTGTTAATTTTTTCCCAGATTAAAACACAAATATTGGTGTATTATTACAACAAAAAGCAAATGTAATATAGTAGGATTATAAATTAGTTTAAATAAAATTGCGCGATGAAACACTAATAGGGACAAGGTATGCAGCAGCTAAACGCTATTAGTTTTATCGCTTTGAAAAAATAGTTTAACGTACACAGCGAGCACGACCAGCGACATTGGACGCGACAGTGGCTGAACTACCGTACCCATAACAATTCCAGTGGCAGTTATTATCTAGGTAGAACTTCGAATTATTTTGGTCACCAAATATCCAATCACAGCGGGCGGAACATGCATCGCAACCTGCCGCCGAGCACCTACTACTGGTGGTAGTGAAACAGCATCCTTTTGTCAATGCAGCCCCATATAAGTCGGCTAAGTTTATCACACCACAGCTACTCAAATTCCAACGCCGTTCAAATTCATTATTTGTTGGCAAACGCCAACCAGTTGGGCAGGATGGTTTATCATGGCCTAAATAGTAGCGTGTCCCATTACAAGTACCCACACTTTTGGTTGCAATAGCCAAATCATCTGCAAACCACCATGTGTTATCAGAAAACTGCGTGATATGATAAATTCGATTATCTCGAGTATCTTTGATGTAGGCTTCCCAATTTTTTGCACCACTGGTGCGCTGTTGGCAAAGATGTGTAGCGTCCATATATAAATCGCTTCCCTGATAAGGACAGAAAATACCGGGACATTCTGTTTTATCTCTTATTGTAGTAGGCGTAATGGTCAATGCTGAAGCAACGAGCGTGTTTCCGGTTATCGTTTGAGAAGTTGTCCCATTGGAAGCTATCAGCGTGAATGGCGGCGTACCTTTGAATGTATAAGTTCCATTAGCCGCTGTTACGTTTGGCGGATAATCGGACACGTAAGCGCACCAATTGAATTTGGCAGGGACATTGGTTAGTTGAACGGTAACGGTTGCGCTGTAACTGCCGCTATTACCTTCCAGCCAAAAACCATTCCGGTTGCTGCCGTCATACGATATGCCGGTAGTCGGTGAAATCGTTCCGACAGCAGCGCGTATCCATGTGTTACCCGAAGTTGTATTGTTGCTGTTTACTGTAATGTAATCTATCCACACCCATACTTTGGAGAGGTGTGTAGCATCCCGTGAGCCGGCATTCCACCACACGCGGAAAGACACGGTTTTGTT
>JAIROQ010000140.1 GCA_031257455.1 Prevotellaceae bacterium
GTGTGGATAGATTTATCGCCCATTACCGGTACTTCGCCGGGTACATTTGAAAAAGCTGAAATCAGCGGGGCGACGGCTACCGCCGGCAGCATTGACGAAGCTACGCTCAACGGTCGTGGCTTTTACGTAACGACCAACCCTTCGACCGTTACCGCCACGTTGGACAACGCGAGCGGTAAATTCAACTGGTGCGTGTACGGCAGCGACGCCCCGCCGAATGTAACGGCAGATAACGGTACCTATACTTTATACGGCACGCCGCCGTTTACACTGATAGCTGCGGGCGGCACAGCGACACAAACAGTGGAGGCCACCGCCATTACCACCTCCGCCGTAACCATTACGCCGGTAACCTTAACCGACCAGACAGGCTGCCCGGGCGTTTTCTGTATTTACACCGGCAGCGATTTATACATTGACGCCACGCATCTCTGCCAAACACGCGCCGGCGGCGCACAAAACTGGGAAGCGTGGATAAAAGATACGCGCGACAGCAAAATATATCGCATCGTGCAAATGCCGGATGACCATTGGTGGATGGCGCAGCCGCTGGCGCGAGAGGCAGGCACATACTCAACCAATGGCACTACCGGCATTTTGTATTATGCAGATACTACTGCCGGCTGCCCGTCCAAATGGGCTTTTCCCTCTCCAACTGATTGGGAAAACTTGGTTACCGACTACGGTGGAACTAATTATGCCAATATCAAAACCACTACCGGATGGGCTGGTACCGGTTATGCCGCCACCGGTACGGATTATTACGGTATTTCCGTAGCCCCGACCGGCGCTTATGCGGAAGGAGGTTCAGCGTGGCCAGCCGGTTGGTATAATACCAAATATACGTTCCAAATGGGTCCCTCACGCAACTATCCGTCCGATAAGAGACTTGGATATTGGAGGGGCATGATTTGGGGATTTGGTTGCGCACGGAACTCCGGCACCGGTAACGAAACATGCTCGTCTGTAAAAACTGGCTGGCATTCGTGCGACTTAAACCTTAGCATAAACAAAGATTGCTACGCACGTGCTCCATTACGTTGTTTCCGCCAACTGTAATTTTTTTGAAAATACTTTCATCTGACGAAACAAAAAATATTGCTTCTTGTCTTTGTTGCGCCTTGCGCCCCATAAGGCTTGCTCCGCGCAACCAATAGAAAATAAAATGTTCTTTAAATGCTAATGCAGGGGCAAAATAAATATAGCCTCTGTTCTCCAACGTTCAATACTGTCCTACAAATACTATTGAACGCTTTCAGGTGTTTACGCACCCATAGAAAAAAAGAGGCTATAACTCTTTTGGTGCGAAGGCACCTGTTTATATTAAAACGGTTACAAAAGTACAAAAAAATATGATATGAAAATATTCAAACTAATCTGGTTAAAATTCCTGTTGTTTTTGCTGCGCATAACAGCGCATGAACACATGGCACAATGGCTACAGTTATTGTGGGCGGCGGTAGAGAAAATTTTTAAATCTTTGAACTTTTAAATTTCAACGAACCGTGAACCATAATTTTTAACAGATCTTAACGCTTAGTTCTGTTACGCTCTAATCAAACGCGCCGTTTGCATGGCAAGGTCGGTGAAAAGTATTTTGGCATTGCCGTTTTGCGCGAGGTGCGCAATGGCCGTATTAAAGATATTGTAAAGGCCTGCCACGTTGCGTTCATTCACATAGGGGGCAAATTTTTTAGCAAATGTTTCTTCTTCTCCCAGCAGATACACGACGTCGCCGGCCTGCCGGTTGAAGGTAAAACTTTCGCGTATCATCCGCTCGGCGTACAGGAGAAAAGATTTTTGCTGTTCGCGTCCCCACTTTGCAGCGTCTTCCGCCCAAGTCATCAGCGTCAATCCGTCTACGGAATAGGCAGAGCGCATCAGCACGGCGAAGCGTTCAAAATGTTCGTCCGTTTCCTTTTCGCTTTGTACAAGGCGCAACGCTTCACTGTAGCTGCCGGCGGCGGCGTGCGCCAGTTTGCGGGCATGCGCTTCCGGAAATGCAAACTGTTCCTGCAGTTTTTGCGTCAGGGCGTCTTCTTCTATCGGCAGCAGGCGCACCGGCTGCGTGCGCGACCGGATTGTCGCAATGATGCGCATAATATCCCTGCTCACCAAAAAGAATAACGTCTTGTCGGGCGGCTCTTCCATGAGTTTCAGCAGCCGGTTGGCGGCTTCTTTGTTCATGCGTTCGGGCAGCCAAATAATCATTATTTTGTATTCGGCTTCAAACGGTTTATAGTTTAATTTCTCAATAATCCGGGAGGCTTCATGGACGCTGATGTTGCCCTGTTTATTTTCTATTCCGAGCGTTTTGTACCATTCCTGTTCCGTGAGATAGGGGTTGCCGGACACTGCTTCGCGCCATTGCGCTAAAAAATGGTCGGTAACCGGTTTTTTGTCGGATGTAATTTCTTTGGTACTGTTCACCGGCGTCACAAAATGCACATCGGGATGTATCAGTTTTTGCATTTTATTACAGGCCGGGCATACGCCGCAGGCGTCCTCCTCCGTGCGGTTGGGGCAGTGGATGTATTGCGCCAGCGCCAGCGCCAGCGGCAATGCGCCGCATCCTTCGTCACCCCAGAAGAGTTGCGCATGCGCGATACGGCCTTCCCGTACGGTTTGTGCTAATTGTCGCTTTAATTCGCTTTGTCCTATGACGGATTGGAATAACATGGCAGGCAGGAACGCAGTAAGGCAGGCTGGGAATTAAAAATTTTCCGCCAGCAGTTCATAATGCGCCATCGGGTGTGCGCACAGCGGGCATTTTTCCGGTGCGCCGGGACCTTCGTGCACATAACCGCATTCGCGGCAATGCCATTTCTGCGTTTCGGGACGTTGGAAAACCTGTTGCGTTTCCACGTTCTTCAATAATTTGCGGTAGCGTTCTTCATGGCGTTTTTCCACCGTGCCTATCAGTTTGAATTTGGAGGCTACCAGCGGAAAACCTTCCTCCAGCGCTATTTTGGCAAATTCGCTGTAGAGTTCCGCCCATTCTTCGTACTCGCCATCGGCGGCGGCCAGCAGGTTTTCGGCGGTAGCGCCTACTTTTCCGGCGGGATAGGTAGCGGTGATTTCTACCGCGCCCCCTTCCAGTAGCCTGAAAAATTCGGTAGCATGACGTTTTTCTTCATTCGCTGTTTCTTCAAACAGGGCGGCTATCTGTTCATACCCGTCTTTCTTGGCCTGCTTGGCAAACAGTTGATAGCGCATACGCGCCTGCGATTCACCGGCAAATGATTTGAGTAAATTTTGTTCGGTGCGCGTTCCTTTAATTGATTTTTCCATAATAAAATATTTAAAAGTTAATAAAAATAATGCCTAATTTACCACGTGCTTTATATACTCGTTGACAGCCAACACACGATATTGCTGTAAACGGTTTTTCCCATTTTTTTCATACGCGCCGGCCTGTTGAACGGCATATTCGGCGCCGCATTTCGGGCAATGCGCCGTAAACCGGTCTGTCGATAAGGTAAGGGCTGAGGTTTCTGCCTGTACGTTCCGGGTGCAGGTAGCGTCATAAGCGCGGAAATCGCCCTCCGACATCCTGACTAAAATTATCCCGTGCAGGTCATATCCGGCCTCCCGTTCCTTTACTTTGATAGCATTCGGATAAATATCCCGTAACTGCGTGTACGGCGGATAAGACAAGTCAAACCGGAAATCCACATGCACATCCGGCAGGAAATTTTCGTACACTTCCTCGCCGCAGGCAACAATGGTTACCATAGCCGTTAAAAGGAAAAATATTTTTCGTATCTTTGTCAAGCGTATGAAGTTTTTTACAAAGATAATACTTTTTCTTGTGTTATTTTCAGGATGCGCTTCCTCCCGCCCGCGTACGGGAAAATCACCGGAAGAAGTTCATCGGATAAATAACCGGCGGGAATTGAAATCATCCCAGGACGCACGCCGGAAGCGGGCGGAGGATGCAAAAGCAATGGCGGAAAAACGACAGAAAAAATTGGAAGACCTCATGCCGGAAGTAACAAAACAAAAGGAAATAGAAGAAAAAAGAGCGGCAAAGGCACAGAAAGAAGGAAAAAAACGACACCTGAAATGGCAAAGCAAAGAAGCAAAAAAAAGAATGAAAAAAAGTAAAAAAGAAGCAGAAAAACGAATGAAGAATTAATGATTAATTGTTAATGGTTAATGGTTAGTGTGCCGGCGCGTCAGCCAATCAGAAATCAGAAATTAGAAATTAGAAATATATGGAATCATTAGTACCAATCCTTATTGCCGTTGCTTTTTTTATTTTACAAGCGATAGCTGCCGGTAACAAGAAAAAGGAAGCTGCCCGCCGGCAGATGCAAAGGCACGGACAACCGCCCGTATATACTCCGCAACCGGTAGCCCCGCCGCAGAAAAGCCCGTTTGAACAGTTATTGGACGCCATGCGGGAACAGGGCGCTATCGGCGATATAGAAGAAGAAGCTATTGAAGAAACCATCGTGGAAACGCCGGAAGAACCGGAAAAGAAATTTTATCCGGCATACCGGCGGATAGCCCTTGAAGAAACACCCCTGCCGGCGGCAGCCAGTGCAACCATTGCGCCGACCGCAGCAACCATAACGCAGGAAGAAGAGGAAAGGAGCGCCTTTGCCGAACCGCAAAAACAAGAACACTGGTTCTTCTCCGAACCGTTTGATGCAGAAAAAGCCATTGTATACAGTGAAATTATGCATCAAAAATTCCAGTGAAAGGTAGAGTCATTTACAGATTTACAGATTTACGGATTTACAGATTTGGCTTGCGCCGGTGCGAATGGACTATTTAATTATTGACTATTGACTATTTTTGCTGACGCGCCAGCAACTCATACCTCATAATTCATACCTCATAACTCAAGCCGTCATTCCGAGCCCCTCGACTATGCTCGGGGCAGGCATGGAGAGTGGAGAATGGAGAATGGAGAGTGGAGAATGGAAAATGGCGACAGGCGCACTGTCGAATATTGAGCATCGAAAAGTCGAGTATCAAGTATCGAATATCGAGTATCGAGTATCGAACATTGAATATCGCTTTTTTTTGTACCTTTGTGCTATCATTCTCTTAATAACATATAAAATAAAGTAAAAATGAAAAAGATTTTTTTGACAACCGCTTTGCTGGGGCTCCTGCTCTTTCCGGCGGCGGCACAGCATCCGGCAATTTCCACCCGGTATACCAATGAAGAAATTGCCCAAAAGATTAAAACGCATAAAGCATCCCATTCGCAGGATGTTGTCCCGCCTGCAAATCTGGAGCAAAAATTCAGGGTTGATTTTCCAAAGACGTCCGATGTGGAATGGGAAACAACAGGCGACATCTACGAGGTCGAATTTGACGTAAAGTTCAGGGACTGCAAGGCATATTATGACAGCGAAGGGAATTTGCTGATGACTGTGGAAGAAACGTACCGTTCGGGATTACCCGCCGCAGTGAAAAATGCCGCAGAAGCCAAATATCCCAAATACCACTTTGAGGATATTGACAAAATCCGCCGCGGGACGGAAGTCCTTTACAAAGTCGAAATGGAGCTTCGCGACACGGAAATCGAATTGCTGGTACAGTCGGACGGCGTGATACGGAATGAGAAAGTAGATTATTGACGCTTCCTTTGCGCTTAAACTTATAAAGAAATACAATATGAAAAAAATGATGTTTTTAATGGCGTCTGCCGTTGCCCTGTGCGGCACGGCACAGGCGCAAAGTAAGGGGAAAACCCTTGTCGCCTACTTTTCGTGGGGCGGCAATACCCGTGAGGTGGCAAAGTACATCCAACAGCAAACCGGCGGCGATTTGTTTGAAATCACCACCGTAACGCCCTATTCCGCGGACTATAATGAATGCGTAAACCTGGCAAAAAAAGAACAGCAGGACAACGCCCGCCCGCCGCTTGCCGCCGAAGTAAAGGATATGGCGGCTTATGATGTGGTTTTCGTTGGTTATCCCAACTGGTGGGGCAGTATGCCGATGGTATTGTTTACCTTTCTGGAAAAATACGACCTGAGGGGCAAAACCGTCATTCCTTTCTGCACGCACGGCAGCGGACGCTGGGGACGCAGTCTGGACGACCTGAAAAAACTGTGCCCGGATGTTACCCTTCTCGAAGGTTTTGCGGTTAGCGGCAACTCGGCAAGGCGTTCAAAAGATGACGTGGTCAAATGGCTGCAAAAAATCGGCATAACAAGCAGCAAATAGGCGTGAAGAATATAGCAGTACAAAAAAGTATCCGGTACAGGTGTTGATATTTGCTTCCCTTTGTTCCTGTGGAAAAGTGCGCAATGAAAAACAAAAAGTCCGCCATACCGTAAATTTAAAGTGTGCAAAAAAATGATTACAACACGAAAAATCCGCTTCAAATGGATGATTATTATCATCCCGTTATTTGTTTCCTGTTCGCCGAAGAGCAGCAAACTTGAACCGAAACGGACGGTTATTGCCGGCCAAGTAGAAAACATGCCGGCAAATGCCACCACGCTGTTAGTTACTTTTGCCGACCCATTGAGCGAAGAACGCCAGACTGTACAGGATTTAACCCTTTCAGACGGGGCATTTTGTGTCGCACATGATTATGTTTTTGCCCAGAATTTGGCTATTCAATATGATCATACATTCATCAATTTATATGTCGCCCCGGGCGATTCGGTATTTGTAACGATTGACGGCTCAAAATTCCAACAATCTCCGGAAAGCGCACTTATATTCTCCGGCGACAATGCAGAAATCAATGAACAACTGTCCCGATGGTCTTATTATGCCTACGAAGAGTTACCGACTCCCAGATTTAATCCGGCAGCGCCTCCGGCCGAATACCTGCAAAGTATCAAACAATGTTTGCATGCCATGCAAGATACGATTGCCGCTTATGCTCAACGCAACGGGATGAACGATTTCGTGAAACAGTGGGCTTTTATTGACTATAAATTCCTTGCAGCAAACTATATGTTGGATTATAAAGACTGGGCAAACAGATGGAACGTTTATACCGATTCGATATTTGACGTCTATGATGAACAGAATTTCCAAAGCTTGTATTTTCAATATCATGTAGGCGCCTGTGTACATGCTTTTATAGCCGGGAATGAAACAGTCCGGAACTTGCTCAACGGGAAGGATTATAGCGCTGGGCTTCATGCGGCCGTAAAAACATTGTCGGACAAAGCGCCCAAAGGAGTTGTCCGGGATATGATGATTTACAAGATTGCTCACAAAGTATTAAGCGAAAAGCCGGAAATATACGATTCCATACCGGAATGGAATGCTATTTTCTCACAACCTGTTTTCCATGAAAAAATAAAATCTTTTGCATTCGAAAAGTTAGCCGGAGCAAAAAAGACTATACCGCTAACCGGACAAGCCATAAAAGGCGTTTCTTATCTCGACATGGAAACTCAAAACGTAATGCCGCTGCCGGACATTGAAGTATTACCGTATCTGGTCGAACGTTACAAAAACAAGATTTTATATGTGGATGTGTGGGCGACATGGTGCGGTCCCTGTTTGGAAGAGATGAAATATGCGCCAACCTTACACGAGTATTTTACCGGAAAAGAGGTTGTTTTTGTAAATCTGTGTATGCAATCAACTGCTGAAAGTTGGCTGAAAACAGTCGCTAAAAACGACATTCATGGGGAGCATTATTATTTAGATGAAAACGCTGCAAAACTTTTTATGGGAACTTACAATATTCTCGGTTTTCCTAACTATCTACTGATAGATAAAGACGGACAACTGCGTTCTCCGGTTGCAAGGCCATCCAATACACAAGCTGCCATAAACCAAATTGAGTTATTATTGTAATATCATTGCGTGCAATGAATGTTCTACTATTTTAACTTGAAACAGGCCGCAAAAAAATAGCGCCGCAAAGAAAAACAACCTTTGCGGCTACTGATTTACCTTTGCTCTCCATATTTAAGAATAAAACAAGCATGACAGCCAGAAGCCCGCTGAAACGCATTGTGCCGTTGGCGCTCAACGTTACCAGCGCCAACAGCGACCACTTATCGCCAAGCCGGCTGAGAATATCTCGAATAGGACAAGTCCCTTCATGTAAAAAATAAAATTCCACTTGTTTTTCCGAAAATTATGCCTACCTTTGTGATATCATTTTAATATTATAAAGATATGAAAACACAAGAAAAAATTTTTACCGGAATGAAGTTGCCGGGCATTCCCACGTTGATATTCAACATTGTATTATTGCTTGCTTTGATTGCCTTTGCCGTATGGATGGCTAATAGCCGGTTGCCGGATATTTTATTGATGTGGTCAATCATCGCAGTTGTCGTATTGTTCGTAATTCATTGTATTTTGTATGCAGGATTTATGCAGATAGAACCCAATGAAGCCCGTGTTATGATTTTCTTTGGAAAATATCACGGAACAGTGAAAGAAAACGGTTATTTTTGGGTGAATCCTTTTTATGCAAAGAAAAAACTGACCTTGCGGGCGCGGAATTTAGATGCCGAACCCATCAAAGTGAATGATAAAAAAGGAAATCCGATTTTAATTGGACAAGTGCTCGTATGGAAGGTGGTTGATACTTACAAGGCCTCGTTCGATATTGACAATATGGCTAAAACAGTTCCACAGGTGGGAGTCCGCGCCGATAAGGTAAATGAAAAAATGAAAGCCTACGAATATTTCGTGAAAGTACAGAGCGATGCGGCTTTGCGCTATGTTGCAGGGATGTATGCCTACGATGACTCCGGAAATGAAAGGGAAAAACTTACTCTGCGTTCAGGAGGGGAGGAAATCAATGAAATTTTAGAAAAACAGTTAAATGAACGCTTATCCATTGCCGGAATCGAAGTGTTGGAAGCACGGGTAAATTATTTAGCCTATGCTCCGGAAATTGCAGCGGTGATGCTTCGTCGCCAGCAAGCGGATGCGATTATTTCGGCTCGCGAAAAAATTGTGGATGGAGCGGTTGGTATGGTAAAACATGCTCTGGAGAAATTATCGGAAGAAAAAGTAGTAGATTTGGACGATGAAAAGAAAGCGGCAATGGTATCCAACCTGTTGGTAGTGCTTTGCAGCGACGAGCATGCGCAACCCGTTGTGAATACGGGAACATTATATAATTAAATAAAGACGGCAGGAGGAAAAACGAATTTTGATTGGTATTCGTAAGCCGCATGAAATGGAGGATATTTTGCGAAAATCAGGAAAGTGGAATGAATAAAATTCATGGCAAAAGAAAAAGATAAAAAAACAAAAAGTTTTGTATTGCGTATTGATTCCGAAACAATGGGAATAATTGAAAAATGGGCAGCCGATGAATTTCGTAGCGTCAACGGACAGATATTGTATTTGCTTGAACAGGGTTTGCGGAAATCGGGACGAAAAAACTGACAAAGCATCGGTAGAGACGTAATTGCATTACGTCTCTACCGATTTTCGCCTGAATTTTCTCAAAAAACATGGAAGAGATAAAAAAAATCTTCCGGGTGTTTTTTTACTGTTTTTTCACTGTTTCAAAAAGTAGAAAATTGTCCGGTATTTATGTACGGTAGTTGTTGTATTAACGAAAATTTACAGGAAGGACGCAAGTCGGCTATTAAAAACTTTTCTACGCGACACTTGAATTATTATTCGTATTTTTGTAGAAAATTCAGCACCGATACAATTATTAGACAATTTATTGTAAATCCTGAAATAGTAAATAATTTGAAATGAACGTTCCCACATACACCATAAGCGCAAAAGCCATTGACCTCGTTGCCCGCATTGCCGAAAATGTCGGCGAACTGAAAGGGTCTGGTTTATACAGCCGCGA
>JAIROQ010000040.1 GCA_031257455.1 Prevotellaceae bacterium
AATCAGAAATTGGAAATCCGAAAGCGGCATTTCAAATGTGCGTATTTTTAATTATTTTTGTAAAAAAAATACGGAACTGATGAAATACCTGTACACCCTTTTATTACTCACTTTAACAACTTTTACCGCTATGGCACAACTCCCGCAACCCGACCGCTATATTACGCCGCAAGGAGAATTGTCGATTACGCACATCGGACATGCTTCATTACTTTTGCAACTGAACGGCCGCAATATTTATACCGACCCTTACGGCGAAGTCGCCGATTTCAGCGGCTTCCCGGAAGCCGGTTTGGTGTTGATTACCCACGAACATTACGACCATCTGGATAAAAAAGAACTGTCGAAAATTGTAACGTCAAAAACAAAAATTATCAGTACGCCGCTTGTAGCAACGGAACTAAAAGGAGCAGAAGTATTGAAAAACGGTGATAAAACTATATGGAATGCGATTGAAATTACGGCTGTGCCGGCCTACAATATTGTGCAGAAACGTCCGGACGGTGCGCCTTTTCACCCGAAAGGCAGCGGCAACGGGTATGTCTTGAACATTGGCGGATTTCGTGTGTATATTGCCGGCGATACCGAGCTGATTCCGGAAATGAAAACCATTGTATCGCCCGATATAGCTTTCCTTCCGAAGAATTTGCCTTATACCATGAGCGATGAACAGTTTATTGAAGCGGCGAAACAAATCCGGCCGAAAATACTTTATCCTTATCATTACTTTGAAGTGGACAAAGCTGCGTTGCAGCAAGCCTTGCCTTCTATTGTAATAAAGTAAGGACGTCCTGCAAATTTCGCAGGCAATAATATTTAAAGTTTGTGTAATCTGTGGGAAAATAAAAAATATATGATACAACATTCTACATCCAAAGTCCGTGTACGTTTTGCGCCAAGCCCTACGGGGCCGCTGCACATAGGAGGCGTACGTACGGCGCTGTTCAATTATCTTTTTGCCCGCCAACACGGCGGCGATTTTATTTTGCGCATTGAAGATACCGATGCAGGACGCTTTGTTCCCGGCGCCGAAACGTATATTGTAGAGGCATTGAAGTGGTGCGGTATTGCGCCCAATGAAGGACTGACGCCTGACGGTAAAATCGCTGAAACCGTTGATGCGCAAAATCCGCAAGCGCCATATCGACAGTCGCAACGGAAGTCGCTGTACCGGCAATATGCGGAGCAATTAGTGGCAAACGGTTATGCTTACTATGCTTTCGACACAGCCGAAACATTAGACCAATTGCGCAAAACCGCCGAAGCCGGCGGACAACAATTTATTTATAATTATAGTGTGCGCAATAATTTGCAAACATCGTTAAACATGCCCACTGACGCGGTACAACAGCGTTTGCTGTCGGACAATAATTGGGTTATCCGTTTCAAAGTGCCTGAAAACCGCGAAGTGCGCATGCATGATTTAGTTCGCGGCGAGGTAACGGTGAATACCAATACCCTTGACGATAAAGTCCTGTGGAAACGAATAGACGAATTGCCGACCTATCATTTGGCAAATGTCGTAGATGACCGATTAATGGAAATTTCGCATGTTATTCGCGGCGAAGAGTGGTTGCCTTCTTTGCCGCTGCATTACTTGCTTTACGAGGCTTTCGGATGGAACAATTCACAGCCGGTATTCGCTCATTTGCCGTTATTACTCAAACCCGATGGCAAAGGAAAATTGAGCAAACGGGACGGCGACCGTTTGGGATTTCCGGTATTTCCTTTGCGTTGGGTATCGCCGGACGGCGAAGTGTCGCGCGGTTATCGCGAAGACGGGTATTTCCCGCAGGCGTTTGTGAATATGTTGGTGTTATTGGGTTGGAATCCCGGTACGGAACAGGAAATTTTTACTATGGAGGAATTGATAAAATATTTCCGTCTGGAACGCGTGATTAAGTCCGGCGCACGCTTCAATCCCGAAAAAGCAAAATGGTTTAATCAGCAATATTTGAAAACCACGCCGGATAACGAATTGGCGCAATTGTACCAGCCAATTTTGAAAGAGAAGAACATCACGGCCGGCGATACATACGTGGCTACTGTGTGCGGATTAGTGAAGGAACGCGCTACATTCATAGAAGATTTTTGGGAATTGTCTTCCTATTTTTTCGTAGCGCCCGCAAATTTTGATGAAAAAGTGGTACAAAAATATTGGAGGCCTGAAACGCCGGATATTATTCGTCAGGTGGCTGATTTGATAAATCATACAAATCCTTTCACCAAAGAAAAATTGGAGCAATCGGTGCATGCGTGGATTCAACGCAATAATGTGGGTATGGGAACGGTTATGAATGCCCTGCGATTATGTATAGTAGGCGCATCCAAAGGTCCCGGTCTGTTTGATATTATTGCCTTATTGGGGAACAAAAAATTTCAGGAAAGGATAAGCTATGCTTTAGATTTGTTAAAATCTGTTAAATAGAATACGGGTTTTTTCATTATTATAAAAATTTTATATACCTTTGTGTGGCGTTATGTACTCTTTTTAAAATTATTTTTTATGAAAAAAGCTTTTTTGTTTTTGTTACTTTTTGTGCTTGCTTGTGCACCTCTAACCGCTCAAGACCGTAATGTAACTTTTACACCTGAAAATTTTGTCGGGAAAGAACAGTTATTGGATCAAGCCAGGACTTTACTTCGAGAAGCTGATAACTCTTTAAAGCAAGGCGAAAAAATGTTGAGAAACCGTGTCAGTGACGTCCGGTATAATACGATTGCCCTTGACAATATACGCAATGCTTTGGCCTCTCTATTGAAAGTAAACGAATACAATCCCAACAATGCGAGGCTAAATTACGCTATTGGGAAATGTTATTTTTACCTTAATCTGGTAGAAGATGCCATTCCCTTTTTGCAGAAAGCCAATCAGCTTAGCGACAAAAAAATCAGTAACATTGACTACATACTCGGGCAGGCTTACCACATTAAAGGTGATTTTAATGCAGCCATCAGTTCTTACGAAGTAGCCATAAGCAATACGAAAGACTTGGATGATACAGATAAATTAAAGCTACTTATCAATCAAGCCAAATATGCGAAAAATATGATTAGCGCACCGTTGGATATATTGGTTGAAAACATGGGGGCGGCTGTGAATACACCCTATCCCGAATATCTGCCGATTGTTGCGGAGAACGATAAGGCCATTATATTTCAGCGTTACGATAAAGGGGGCAATGATTTGTATGTAACCTTCAACCAAGGTAAAAATTGGACGGATGCTGTTCCCACCGGTCAAAAATTTAATTTGGCCATTAAAGAATTTTTCAAACCGATAACACTGGTGGACGCTAATCGTAACCCGTTAGTGTCGCGCTTATTTTACGTGGATTATCCGTTTGGTGAAAAAAGTTATTTATACGAAACAGTAGTGAGTATAACTACTACCGGCGCTAATGGTTATATGGTCAGTAGCCGTAATGTGTACGATGCTACCGGCAATGGTTCTGCTATTTTTGAAACAAGACGCAACCCGAAAGGTCAATGGGTAGTGCGCCCGAGAGCATTGGGATTGAAGCCGGCCTTATCGTTGGATGAATTTGGCGTGGTGCTGCATCCTAACGACAAAATTCTTTATTTTAGTTCCAGGGGTTACCATACCATAGGCGGTTTTGATATATACAGGTCGGTGTTTGACGGTATGCGGTGGGGTAAGCCTGAAAATTTGGGCTATCCTGTGAACTCGACCGGCGATGATATAGTGTACGGCATTTCCGAAGACGGGAGCAAATTGTATATGTCCTCTAATCGCAGCGGCGGCTATGGCGACCATGACTTGTATGTCGTTACCCTTATGCCACCGGGATATGTTCCGCCGGCAACCACTTTGCCAACGATTACTGCTGACGGCACACAACAACCTGCCGAACCATCCGTGTCCGAGCCGAAGGTACAGTATCCGGCAGCTCTTCGTGGTTTTGTGACGGATGAAGCTACTTACAAACCGTTGAAAGATGTAGCTGTGATTATAAAAGATGCAAAAACGAACGAAGAAGAAGTCATTACTACTGACGAAACCGGTATGTTCCAGACGACCCTTACGGCTGGTGCGGCCTATGAAATACAGGTTAACCAACAGGGCTATGTTCCTTATGTCGAACAGATGCCTATTGCTGACGGTCGCGGTCAAAAAGTATCCAAATATATTAAATTGTCGCCGGTAGATGCTGCAACGACAGCTACTACGGCTGTTGCCGAAGAAATTGCTCCTGAATCGCCTGTAGTATCGTTACAGCCTAATTTAGTCACGGTAGAAGGGCGCGTTCTGGACGTCAATAACCGGCCGGTTGCGGATGCCATCGTAAAGGTTACGGACGATATTACACTGCTGTCGCAAGACGTGAAAACCGGTGCTGACGGGTATTTTGCAGTAAAAATTCCTTCTGCGCATCCTTATACGTTATCGGTAGCGGAAGAGGGTTACCTGCCGTCCGTAACGAAAGTATCGCCTGACCAGAAATTGGCTTCGGTGATTACATTGAAACCGGAAGCGCCTGCGGCCTTAGTTACGACCGTAGCCGGACGTTTGGTAGATGTAAGTGCAAACAATAAACCGGTAGCCAACGCTATCGTGGCAGTTACCGATGAGGCGACCAAGAAAACGCAACAGGTGAAAACCGATGCGAACGGCTATTTCAAAGTTATTATCCCTGCCAATACGCCTTACACGGTGGCTGTGGAAAATTCAAAATATGAGCCGTACGTAGCGGAAGTAGGCGCGGATGAAAAATTACCTTCGGTGATTGCGTTGAAAGCGGCGGCCGCAACGACTGTAGCGGAAACGCTCAAGACGGTGGAAGGCCGCGTAGTGGATGCAAACAATAAGCCGTTGTCGAATATTCAGGTAGTAGTTACGGATGCGGTAACGAAACAAGCGCAGAAAGTAACGACCAATGCTCAGGGCAGGTTCAAGACGACTATTCCTGCCGGCAATGCCTATACGGTTTCCATAGCAGATGCGAAACATGAGCCGTACTTGGCGGAAGTAGGCGCGGATGAAAAATTGCCTTCGGTGATTGCGTTGAAGGCGGTAGCCGCAACGACTGTAGCGGAAACGCTCAAGACAGTAGAAGGCCGTGTAGTGGATGCAAACAATAAACCCTTGTCGAATATTCAGGTAGTAGTTACGGATGCGGTAACGAAACAATCGCAGAAAGTAACGACCAATGCCCAGGGCAGGTTCAAGACGACCATTCCTGCCGGCAATGCCTATACGGTTTCCATAGCGGATACGAAATACGAGCCGTTTGTGGCCGAAGTAGCGGCAGGCAAGCAGCTGGCATCGGCTGTTAAACTGAAACAGAAAGAGACCAAGTTGGCCGCTTCGTCACAAAAACCAAAACGATTGGCGCTGACTGTTTACTTTAATCTGGACAGGGCAGGCATCTCTGACGAAGAAATCCGCAAGATACAAAATATTGTATCCTCGCTGAAGGCTTCGGTACAGATAGAATTAATCGGTTACACCGATGAAGTAGGGGGCGAAGGCTATAATGGCCGTCTTGCCAACCGCCGTATGGATGCCATAATTTCCCGGTTGAAATTAGATGGCGTTTCGCAACAAATCAGTACATCTTATAAGTATATGCCGGCAAATTTGAAGAGTAGCAGTGTCATCACCACACGTAAAGAAAATAACCGCGTAGAAGTATGGGTTAGATAATGATTTTGATTTAAGAATGAAAAAGCCGGAGTATTCCGGCTTTTTTAATATGGGGGAGGTACAACCTTTTATTTTGCCTCCCGTATAACCATTTCTTGCTATTTTGCCATCGTTTTCCATTACTTTTAGGGATTGCCGGAATATGATATTCCATCTACCTTTGCGGCGATTTTTAAATGAAGGCAATCCATGAATGGCATAAAGAAATATTGTTGGTCGATATTATTCCTCTTTTTCGCACTGGCGGCAGTGGCGCAGCGCCGCCCTGCGGCGGTGTTGTCGGGGAAAGTGACCACCCGCGATAATTATACGCCCGATGCCGCGGTGGTATATCTGCTGGACACCGATTATTCTACTTTAACAAACGATGACGGACAGTACAGCTTGACCGCTCCTCCCGGGGAATACACCCTCGTGTGCGCCCGGATTGGATATGTAACCTCGAAGCTGAAAGTGCGGCTGGAGGCCGGAAAGGAACATATAAGGAACATAATGCTCGAGCCTCATTCCAGCACCGTACTGGACGAAGTGTTTGTGATAGGCAAAAGCAAGGCGAGGGAAATTAACGAGTCGGCCTATAACGTGGTGGCCATAGACGCCGGCGCGTTGCGCAATACCACGCTGGATGTGG
>JAIROQ010000050.1 GCA_031257455.1 Prevotellaceae bacterium
AATTTTCCACATTTCGACATTTACGCAGAATAAAAGTCAAAGCGATATATTTTTAATATATCAATTCCAATACGTCAAAGAAGCATATTAATGGCACAAATATAAAACAATATTTTTTATCTACAAATACTTTTTGCGATTTTTTTTTGTTTGTACGAATTACACGGATTGGTACGAATTACGCGGATTTTAGGAAATCGTTCCCCAAAGTCTTTTTTAGTCGTTAGTCGTGAGTCGCGGCAAGCGTATTTTAGTTATGAGTTATAAGTTATGAATTATGAGTTACGACAAGCGTAATGGCGTCAGACAACTCATACTTCATACTTCATACCTCATACTTCATACAAGTTTATTTTTTCGCGCCATTCTTCCGGCAGGGGGAAAGACTGGCCGGTATCCATGTCGTAGGTGGAAAGGACGCTGTAGCCTTCCACGCGTACCGAGCCATCGGCCGCGACAATGTACTGCTTCATTTTTACGCTCCGGTGGCCTGTTTCTATCACAGAAGTGTGTACTTCTATGGTATCGTACAGGAATACCGGTTGCAGGTAATCCGCTTCGGTATGCACCAGTACCAGTGTTTTTCCCTTGCCCCATTCCGGCGGCTGCCCAAAGGCTTCCTTGAAATAATGTATCCGGCCTATATCAAAATAATCGCTGTACACTGCATTATTGACATGCCCTATGCCGTCAATATCACTAAACCGAATCTGAATGGAAATTTTATGCATGTATTATTTTATTAATTTTTCTTCAATCATACTGATAAATGTTTCGGCTTTTGGGCGGATAGCATGTATCATTTCGGCATCATAGTGCACATAGTCGTCATAGTCGCCACTAATCCGGTCGTTGAACAATCGGCTGTAGAAAGTGGAATAGTGTTGCGGGACTTTTCCCGTAACAATAAAATGCAGTGAAAACATTTGCCTTACCCCTTGATGTGTTTGGGCTGTAATATTGTTTTTTATCAATAGTGCAATTACAGCATAGTAACATGCGTAGTATAGACGGTTTACGGCAGCATTATAAAATCCGCCGGTTATCAAAGTATCGGCTTCGAGCAACGTTTCTTTAGCGCGTTGCAGGCGGTATGCACTCAGGGCTACGCGACTTTCTTCCGAAAGTTCTTGCGTTGGCGTCATTGCAGTTTTACTCCTTCTTTCATTACATTTATAAAAAACGGCGTCTGAAATGGGCGGTCATACCATTGTTTGCGGGTATAGACCAAAGGGCTGATAAAAACGCTGCCATCTTTTTGGTCGGATAATTCGTATAAAGGCTCGGTTATTTGGGTCTTTTCGTAATAATCTACCGTATCCTTATCCAATACAATGAGCAGGTCGATATCGCTGTCGCTGCGCGCCTCGCCGCGCGCTTCCGAACCGTAGAGGATAACCTCTGCTTCGGGCGCTACACGCTGCATGATACGCTTAATTTGTTGTATGTAATAAGGGCGGGTCATATTTCCCCACAAATATACAAAAACTTTTATTTAAAGATTTAAACTGTTGCCGCCAATTCCTAATTCTTAATTCCTAATTTCTAATTCTTATTACTTCGTTTTGCAGTCCGATTTTGAGGATAGACGAGGGTTTTCGCGTGGGGTTGCCTTCGTATTGCTCGGGTATGATGAAATCGCAACCGTCTTTTATACCGGCGGAAATCTGCGCAAAGGTTGCCGGCGGGGGCTGTCCCGACAGGTTGGCAGAAGTGGAAACGAGCGGCCGGCGGAAGTGGCGCAGTAACTGCCGGCAAAAATCATGCTGCACGATACGCAGGGCCACGCTGCCATCCGCTGCCGGTACATTCGCCGCCAGCCCGCGCGTCTGCGGATAGATTAACGTCAGCGGCGCACCGGCGGCTTCCGTTAAATTATACGCAATATCGGGTATCCGCGACACATAACGGCTAACCATTTCCATTCCTGAGACCAATAAAATAAGGCTTTTGCTGTCGGCGCGCCGTTTCAGGGCATATACTTTTTCGATGGCCGTTGCATTCGTGGCATCGCAACCGATACCCCAGAGCGTGTCGGTCGGGTAAAGCAGCAGCCCGCCGGCATGCAGTGTCTGCACCGCTTTTTGGAGAACGTCCGTCATGGTTTCAGTTCCTTATACACGTTCCAGATGTTTTTAGCAATGCTTTCTTCACGGAATTTAGCAGCATGTTCCGTCCCGGCGGCAATCATTTTATTGCGCAGCGCTTCATCGTCCAATACCTGTCGGATGGCATGCGCGATGGCCTGTTCATCGGTCGGTGAAACGTACAGTTGTCCGCTGCCGCCGGCTTCGGGCAGGCTCGAAATATTTGACGCTACCACCGGCAGGCGCGAATTGAGCGCTTCCAAGACCGGAATGCCGAAGCCCTCAAACAATGAAGGCAAACAAAATACCTGCGCCAGCTGGTAAATCGCCGGCAGGTGGTTAAAGAGGACTTCGTCTAAAAACCGTACCCGCTGTTCCAGTTTCCGGACGGCCATTTCTTCCTTTATCTTTTTTGCATAACCCGTTTCGCGTCCCACGACAATCAGCTGCACGTCTTCGGGCAGCAGCGACATGGCTTTGACAAGCGTGATTAAATTCTTGCGCATCTCGACCGTCCCTACATACAACACGTATTTTTCGGGCAACCGGTACAGGGCGCGTATATTTTGCTTTTCTATATCGGTAGCCGTCCGGTAAAACTGCGCATCGCAGCCCTGGTAAACCAGCCGGATTTTCTTTTCATCCACTCCGAAAAATTCCATGATATCCTGTTTGGTCTGCTCGCTGATGGCAATCACCAAATCGGCGGATGCGCAGGCCAGCCTGTGTTTCCGCACATACATCCACCGGTCGATGGATTTATAATAATGAGGATACCGCAAAAAAATCAAGTCGTGCACCGTAACCACCGTGCGGATACTGCTGCTCAAACCCACCGGCAACTCGCCGGTCAGGCCATGGAACAAGTCAATCCTCTCAAACCGGACATCGCTCGCCATACCCAGCGAACGCCACGCCGCCGGCAAACGTTTCAGCAGTCCCTCCGGCCCGCGCACCGCAATATTGGGGCGGTGGGCAAAAGATAACAGCGGATGTTTTTTATAGAACGGCGTATATAAAAAATACCGGTTGTCGGGATAAAAATCCGATAAAATAGAAATCACCGCCCGGCTATAATTGCCAAGCCCGGTGAAGTTCTTAAAAGCGCGTTTTGCATCAAATCCGATTTGCATAGTTTTATTTCTGATTTCTGATTTCTGATTTCTAATTTCTGATTTCTGATTTCTGATTTCTGATTGGCTGACGCGCCAGCAACTCTTAATTTCTGATTTCTAATTTCTGATTGGCTGACGCGCCAGCAACTCTTAACTCTTAGTTCTTAACTCTTATCTAAAACTGCTACGGCCGGGTAATGGTCGGAGTAGCGTATTTTGGGGATATAAAATTGTTTGGCTTTAAAATAATCATCGTTGAAAATATAATCAATACGGAATGCCGGCAACATGCTGCGAAACGAAGAGGGAATGCCTGCGCCTGCATCCATGAAAGCGTCCCGCCGGTTGCCTTTCATTTTCCGGTAGGTGTAGGACATGGGCAAGTCATTGAAATCGCCGCACACCAGCACCGGATAGGGCGAGGCGGCAATATGCGCCGCAACCTTGTCCACCTGTGCGGCGCGTTTCTTAAAGGCATCGCGCAGGCGCACGGTTACCCGTTTTATTTCGTTATTCCGGCCGGTATCTTCTTTTAGCCGCGAGAAACTCATGGCAAAGTCGAGCCGCGTTGATTCCAGATGATTGTTGTACACGCGGACGGTTTGCCCGTCAATGGAAATATCCGTATAAATACAGATGTTCCCGGAGTTGGGGAAAACAATTACGTCCTTTTTCAGGACAGGATGGCGGCTCAATGTAGCGGTCGTAAACCATGCCCTGCCGTAGAGCCTGCGCGACCGGTAATGAATGTAAGGGTAACGCGGAAAGAGGCGGCGTATGCCGGCCGTATCGAATACCGCCGCTTCCTGCAAGCACACAATATCGGGGTCTTCCTGTTCGATAAATGCCTTGATGCCCGGCAGTGTTTCCAGTGTCCGGGTGGCGGTATTGACGCCGAATAAATGTACGTTGTAGGTGATGATTTTTATTTCACCGTGCTGTGCCGGCCGGCCGGGCTGATGGTCGCCGCTGCGCCATTGCACGTATGCCGGCAGGAAAAAGAACGCCGGCAGAATGACGGCTATATGCAGCCAGAAGATTTTGCGCTTTACCACTGTCCACAATATCGCCAGCAGGATATTCAGCGCTACCAGTTGCGGGAACAGCAATCCGAAGAAAGCAAAAAACCATGTGCCGGCAGGATTAACATAGCGCGAGAAGTAAGACATCGCCAATCCGGCCGCTAAAAGCAGGATGCCTGTCCTGCATATCCACCCTATGATTTGTCGAATTGCGTTCATTGTTTCTTTCAACTTTCAACTCAATAGTACATTCTTCCTTTCCGTTGCCAGTATTTTATCAGGATAAACCCGAACAACATGCCGCCTATATGGGCAAAGTGGGCGATGTTGCCGCCGGAATTGACCAGTCCCAACACTAATTCTATCGCGCCGTAGCCGATAACCACCCATTTGGCTTTCAATGCCACCGGCGGGAAAATAAATTGCAGCACCGTATTCGGATACAACATGCCGAAGCCCAACAACACGCCATACACCGCGCCCGATGCGCCTACCATCGGGGTATTCATCGTAACATACCACTGTTGCATGGCCGGCGAGCGATTGACAAAAATGTTTCCTTCCCGCAACAATTCCTTCATTTGCGCCAAGGTCGCCGTGTCGATTTGCGCTTCGGCATGCAATACCTGTATCCACAGCACCAGCGCATAGAATAACGCCGCGCCGATGCCGGTAACCAAATAAAAAGTCAGGAACTTCTTCCCGCCCCACTGGTATTCCAGCGCATTTCCGAATAGCCACAGCGCATACATGTTGAACAGCAAATGCCCGAAACCGCCGTGCATGAATATATGCGTCAGCAGTTGATAAGGTTTGAACAACGGCGAACCGGGATAGTACAGCGCAAAATGCTCATACATGAAATTGCCCGAAAAAGTAGTGATAAGCAGCATCGCTACGTTTATCACTATTAAATTCCGCACTATCGGCGGCACGTTCCTTAAAAATCCTGTCATGTTTGTTGAGTTGTTGAGTTGTTGAGTTGTTGAATTGTTGAATTGTTGAGTTGTTGAGTTGTTGAGTTGTTGATATTGGCGCGTCAGCCAATCAACAGTTCAACAGTTCAACAGTTCAACAGTTCAACAGTTCAACATCTCAATCCAGTTTCAGTACTGCTAAAAACGCCTGTTGCGGCACTTCCACATTGCCGACTTGCCGCATACGTTTCTTACCTTTCTTTTGTTTTTCCAGCAGTTTCCGTTTCCGCGTGATGTCGCCGCCGTAGCATTTTGCCGTTACGTCTTTGCGCAGGGCTTTGACGGTTTCGCGGGCAATAATTTTTGCGCCGATGGCGGCCTGTATGGCAATATCGAACTGCTGGCGCGGGATTAAATCTTTCAGTTTTTCGCACATCCGGCGGCCGAAATCATACGCATTGTCGCGGTGGATAAGGCATGACAGCGCATCCACCGGTTCGCCGTTGAGGAGGACGTCTAATTTGACCAAATCGGCCTTTTCGTAACCGATGGTCTGGTAATCGAACGAAGCATAGCCGCGCGAAATGCTTTTCAGTTTGTCGTAAAAATCAAAAACAATTTCCGCCAACGGCATATCATAGGTCAGTTCCACCCGCTCGCTGGTCAGATAATGCTGGCCTTTCAACACGCCGCGCTTGTCGAGGCAGAGTTTCATTATTGCGCCGTAATACTCCGCTTTTGAAATGATTTGGGCACGGATATACGGTTCATCTATATGGTCAATCAGCGTAGGGGCGGGCAGTCCCGAGGGGTTGTGCACATGCAGCGCCTCGCCCTGCGTGGTATGCACGATGTACGACACATTGGGAACGGTCGTGATGACGTCCATATTGAACTCGCGGTACAGCCGTTCCTGAATAATCTCCATGTGCAGCAAGCCCAGAAAGCCGCACCGAAAGCCGAAACCCAATGCCAATGACGACTCCGGCTCGAACGTGAGCGAAGCGTCATTCAGTTGCAATTTTTCGATAGACGCGCGCAGGTCTTCGTAGGCGTCGGCGTCCACCGGGTAGAGGCCGGCAAATACCATCGGCTTGACTTCCTCAAATCCCGCAATGGCTTCCCGGCAGGGCGTTTCCACATGCGTGATAGTATCGCCTACTTTCACTTCCGGCGCCGTTTTGATGCCGGAGATAATGTATCCCACGTCACCCGTGCGGATTTCATTACGCGGACATAATTTCAATTGCAGGATACCTACTTCGTCCGCTTCATATTCTTTGCCGGTATTAAAAAATTTCACTTTGTCGCCCTTGCGTATCACGCCGTTTTGTACCTTGAAATAAGCAATAATCCCGCGGAATGAATTGAACACCGAATCGAAAATCAATGCCTGTAACGGGGCGGCTTCGCTGCCCGCCGGCGCCGGCACGCGCTGCACGATAGCCTGCAAAATTTCCGCTATACCGGCGCCGGTCTTGCCGCTGGCCGTAAGCACGGCAGCAGGCGGACAACCGATTAATTCCACTATCTGGTCGCGCACTTCTTCCACCATCGCCGCCTCCATGTCGATTTTATTGATGACGGGGATAATTTCCAAATCGTGGTTGAGGGCAAGGTAGAGGTTCGAAATGGTTTGCGCCTGTATGCCCTGGGTCGCATCGACCACCAGCAACGCGCCTTCGCAAGACGCAATGGCACGCGACACTTCATACGAAAAATCCACATGCCCCGGCGTGTCAATGAGGTTCAGCACATAGTCTGTGCTGTTGTGCCGGTAGCGCATTTGAATGGCGTGGCTTTTTATGGTGATACCTTTTTCCTTTTCCAAATCCATAGAGTCAAGTACCTGCGCCGCCATTTCGCGTTCCGTGAGCGTATGTGTCGCCTCGAGCAAACGGTCGGCCAGCGTACTTTTTCCATGGTCTATATGAGCAATGATGCAAAAGTTGCGGATATTTTTCATGGCTGCAAAGATAACAAAAATAAGTCGTTTTTGTTGATTTGTTGAATTGTTGAACTGTTGAATTGTTGAACTGTTGATTTGTTGAACTGTTGACAGGCTGGCGCGTCAGTCAATCTTTAAATCTTTGAATTTTTAAATCTTTAAATCCTTCCGGCGTCAGCCCAATTAGTCACATTAGCACATTAATTCCTTATTTTAATAACAAAACAGCCTTAGTAGTACTACATGCCCCGCCCTGCACATCGCGCGGCGCACGGGTTTTCCGCGATGCACCGGCAGTATGCCGCGCGAAAGGCAGGAGGCTACTTTGTATCCCCGCGCTTACGCACGGGGTTATTCACATTTCGCCCCTTCGGGGCTAATTAATGTGCTAATGTGGAAATGTGCTAATGTGACTAATTGGGCTGACGCCACTAACCACTAATCACTAAAATGGCGACAGGCGCACTGTCGAAAAGTCGCAAATCGAATATCGAGTATCGAAAAGTCGAGTATCGAATTTTTTAATACCTTTGTTCCGCAAAAGTGGATGCAGAAACATTAGTCAGACATTTTTCCGGACAGGAGGCTTTCCGGAAATTACATTCGCAATACGCCGCGAATGAGAGGCAGGTTATGCTCCTGCATGGCCTGCACGGCGCGGCACGCACGCTGGCGGTAGCGGGACTGTTCAATACTTCGCCCGGAAATGTTATATACATCGCGCCCAGCCGCGACTCCGCCGAATACCGCTGCCACGATTTGGAACTGTGGTGCAATCCCGAACATGTTTTCTTCCTTCCCGCTTCTTTCAAGCGCAGCATCGAATATGGACAGCCCGACACGTCACACAGAGTACAGCGTACCGCTGCACTGAATGCCCTGCGCACCGGCCTGTCGTGCATTGTGGTTACTTATCCCGAAGCGTTGGCCGAGCTGGTGGTCGCCCGCGAAGAGATGGCGCGTAACTTGTTGCCGTTGCATACCGGCGAACATATTTCCATGGATTTCCTCTGTGAAACCCTGCATTCCTACGGCTTCGAGCGGGTCGATTTTGTGGCGGAACCCGGCCAGTATGCCGTGCGCGGAAGTATTGTCGATGTATTTTCTTTCGCCGGAAACCTTCCCTGCCGCATCGACTTTTTCGGCAACGAGGTGGAAAGTATCCGCACGTTCCATGTCAATACGCAACTGTCGGCGCAACGGTTGCCACAGGTAGAAATCATTGCGGACTTGCAGGAAACCGCCGGCGCTTCCCGGCGTTCCACCTTGCTTGAGTTTGCCGGCAGCCCGCTAACCGTATGGGTGGAAGAATGGAAATATACACTCGGCATGTTGGAATTATTGTGGGAAAAAGAGCCGCTGCGCCCGGACCTGATGCCGCCGGAAGCCCTACTTGCCGCAGCGGGCGGCAAACATTTTCCGGCAGGTAAAGAAACAACCGTCCTCATCTCCGTCCCCTGCGCACCGTCCGGCTCCCTCTCCTCTGGGGAGGGTTGGGGGGAGGCGTCCTTTGCCACTTCTCCGCAACCGGTATTCAACAAAAATTTCGAGTTGCTCGCCGCCGACATCGCCGCGCACGCCGAACAGGGCTACCGGACATTTATCTTTTCAGGAAACAGCGCACAGACGGAACGGCTGAAAGCGGTTTTTACTTCTATCAAGAAAACGCATCTCCCGTTTGAGTTTGTACCGTTCACGCCGCACGAAGGATTCATCGACCACACGCTGCGTATCTGCTGCTACACCGACCACCAGTTGTTCGAGCGTTATCACCGCGTGCCGTTGCGCCGCGCCGTAGAGAAAAACGAACGGCTGACATGGCAGGAATTGACCGGCATGCAAACCGGCGATTATATCGTGCATATCGACCACGGCATCGGCGTCTTCGGCGGATTGGTGAAAATGCACGTGAAGGGGAAAATACAGGAAGCGGTGAAACTGGTTTACCGCGATAATGACGTCCTGTTCGTCAATATACACGGGCTGCACCGCATTGCGAAGTACAAAAGCAGGGACAGCGAACCGCCGAAAATAAACAAACTCGGCAGCGCGACATGGCAAAACATGAAGCAATCGGCCAAAAGGAAAGTAAAGGATATTGCCCGCGAACTCATTGCCCTGTATGCCCTGCGCAAACAGACCAAAGGCTTTGCCTTTGCCGGCGACACTTACCTGCAGCACGAACTGGAGGCGTCATTTATTTATGAAGACACACCCGACCAGCTCAAAGCTACACAAGCCGTGAAAGCCGATATGGAACGCCCCTACCCCATGGACAGGCTCATTTGCGGAGACGTGGGTTTCGGGAAAACGGAGGTGGCTATCCGCGCGGCATTCAAAGCCGCAGCCGACAGCAAACAGGTCGCCGTGCTGGTGCCGACCACCATTCTGGCATTGCAGCATTATAAAACATTTTCGGCACGGCTGGCCGATTTCCCGGTAACGGTCGATTATGTATCGCGCCTGCGTTCCGCCAGACAGGGCAGGGAAACATTGCAGGCGCTGGCGCAGGGAAAAGTCGATATCATTATCGGCACGCACAAACTGCTGGGCAAGGACGTACGCTTCAAAGAGCTGGGACTGCTCATCATTGACGAAGAACAAAAGTTCGGCGTATCGGCAAAAGAAAAACTGCGGCAACTGAAACTCCACGTGGATACGCTGGCCATGACCGCCACGCCTATCCCGCGCACATTGCAGTTTTCGCTGATGGGCGCGCGCGACCTGTCCCTCATCCACACGCCGCCGCCCAACCGCCATCCGATAGTTACGGAAGTGCATCCGTTCCACGAAAACATTATCCGCGATGCTATCCGGCACGAAATACAGCGCGGCGGGCAAGTGTTTTTCGTGCACAACCGCGTGGAGGACATTCAGGCAATGGCCGACACGCTCCGGCGTATCTGTCCGGAAGCATCGCTTGACATCGGGCATGGGCAAATGCCTTCCGGCCAACTGGAAAAAGTAATACTCGGATTTATGAACGGCGATTTCGACATACTGCTCTGCACGACTATCATCGAAAACGGACTGGATATACCGAATGCGAACACGATTATCGTAGATAACGCACAGTATTTCGGGTTAAGCGATTTGCACCAGTTGCGCGGCCGCGTGGGGCGTTCCAACCGCAAAGCCTTCTGTTACCTGCTCGCGCCGCCGCCCATAGCCCTCACCGAAGACGCCCGCCGCCGCCTGAAAGCCATTGAAACATTTTCGGAACTGGGCAGCGGCTTCAATATCGCCATGCAAGACCTCGATATTCGCGGCGCAGGCAACCTTCTGGGCGGCGAACAAAGCGGATTTATCGCAGATATCGGATTTGAAACCTACCAGAAAATCCTGAACGAAGCGCTATCTGAAATGGAGAATGGAGAAGGGAGAGTGGAGAATGACGACAAGCGCACAGTGGCGCCAGCCCACTCTCCACTCTCCCTTCTCCATTCTCCATTTATTGCCGACTGCGCCATTGATACCGACATGGAGATACTGATTCCCGACAGCTATGTCGGCAACGCCACCGAAAAGCTGCGCCTCTACAAGGAAATGGACAATATCACGGACGAAGGACAATTGCAAAAAATGATTGCCGAACTGACCGACCGCTTCGGCGCACTGCCGCCCGAAGTGAAGCAACTGTGCGATATTGTCCGGTTGCGGCGCCGGGCGATGATGCTGGGATTTGAAAAAATAACGCTTAAAAATAAACTGATGATTGCTTATTTCGTGAGCAACCAGCAGTCGAATTATTACCGGTCGCCGCTATTTGCCCATATTTTACGGTATATTCAGGAACATCCCAAAGTTTTTACCGTAAAAGAACAGCACAGCAAATTATCCCTGACAGTGAAAAATGTCCCCACCGTCCGCCACGCCATTGAAGTGCTGACGCTGCTGCAAATTAAGAATTAGGAATTGGAGTGACCATTTACAGATTTGGAAATGTGCTAATGTGACTAATGTGCTAATGTGACTAATTGGGCTGGCGCGGTAGCCTGTCAACAATTCAACAATTCAACAACTCAAAATTAAGCGTTGCCTGAGCCACATCAACCAACTACTTTAACTACTCTAACTACTCTAACTACTCTAACTACTTTAACTACCTTAACTCCTCTAACTCCCTAAGGTATTACTGCGCTCTGTATGGCGTTCCAGGGGCCTTTTTCGCCGGTGGTGTTTTCCCAGCGGAGGGCGAAGTACAGGGTTCTGCCACGCTGTTCATCCGGGAAAGTCAGGCGGAAAGGCGTGTGCGTGTCGAATGAAGAATGGGTGAGTTCCTCGTGGCTCGCGGGCGGCTCGTGGAGGACTGCCCATATCATTTCCGCGCCCTGCACACCAAAAGGTTTGCTCTTCTTTTCCGTGCCCTGCTCGTGGAAATGAACTTCTATGATACCCACGCCCACCAATATCACAAATGCTTCTACAAAGGTAGTAGGCACGGG
>JAIROQ010000079.1 GCA_031257455.1 Prevotellaceae bacterium
TCGAAGGCGCAGGCGTATTCTGTACCGCTTACGTCTATATTTACGCCGTTAAGGGTGATGTGGGCGGTAACGCCGGACTGTACCGTAATGGTGTTGTTGGTTGCCGAGCCTGTTCCGGTAATGGTGTACGTGCCGTCTCCCGAGATGACGAGGTTGCCGCCGGTGTTGATGTCATGGTTTGTCTGTGCCGCGAGGTGGCCGGTGGGGAGCAGCGCCAGTAGCAGCAGGCAGTTGAAAATGGAAAGTTGAAAGTTGAAAATTGTTTTCATGATATTTTGTTTTTTATTTATTATTTCTGATTTCTTATTTCTTATTTCTTATTGGGCGTTGTACGCGCCGTCATTCCGAGCCCCTCGACTATGCTCGGGGCAGGCTCTGCGTAGCGGAGTCGAGGAATCTCCTGCGATGACCCGCAGTCTTTCCAAAACGCACTGCGCTTGGCAGGGGATTTCTCTACTCCGCGCACTCATTCTTCGTGCGCTCCGGTCGAAATGACGGTGCGTTGCGCCGTCATTCCGAGCGGAGCGTAGCGCAGTCGAGGAATCTCCTGCGATACCCCGCAGTCCTTCCAAAACGCACTGCGCTTGGCAGGGGATTTCTCCACTCCGCGCACTCGTCCCTCGTGCGCTCCGGTCGAAATGACGGGGCGCGTGGGACGTCATTGCGAGCGAAGCGAAGCAATCCAGCGGCCTTTTCGTGTCGTTTTGTCTGGATTGCTTCGCTTCGCTCGCAATGACGACTTGGTTGAAAATTGAAAATTGAAAGTTGAAAGTTGAAAGTTGAAAATGGGGAGAATGGTTAATGGTTAATGATTAATGGTTAATGGTTAGTCGCGCAAGCCAAATCTGTAAATCCGTAAATCTGTAAATTCTTTTGGCGTCAGCCCAATTAGTCACATTAGCACATTAGCACATTAGCACATTAATCAAATCTGTAATTTTTCTTTATCTTTGTAGAAAAATAAAAAATATGAAAGCAACCTTATTAATGGCCTTACTTATGGCAGGAATTTTAACCTCATGTACGGATAGCAATCCGTTTTTTACGGAATGGCAAACGCCTTACGGCGTGCCGCCATTTGACCGGATTCAGAATAAACATTTCCTTCCCGCTTACAAAGAAGCGTTGAAGCAGCAGCAAGCCGACATTGACCGGATTGCGGAAAATCCCGAACCGCCTACATTTGAAAACACAATTGTCGCGATGGACAATGCCGGCGCATTGCTGGCAAAGGTGTCCGGCGTATTTATGAACCTTGTCGAATCGGATTCCGACCCCGAACGGCAGGCGATTGAAGAAGAAATATCTCCCGAACTTTCCAAAAGCTCCGATGATATTTATTTGAATGCACGCCTTTTTTCACGCGTTAAAGCGGTTTTTGAACAGAAAGACGCATTAAATCTGGATACCGAATCGGCGGCATTACTGGAAAAAACCTACAAGGCATTTATCCGCAGCGGCGCAAACCTGAACGGGGAAGACCAGGCAAAACTGCGCAAAATCAATGAAGAATTAGCTGTCCTGAGCGTGAAATACGGGCAAAACGTATTGGCCGACAACAACGCTTTCCGTATCATCATCGACCATCCGGCGGATTTGTCGGGACTGCCTGCCGCAGTGGTGCAGGCTGCCGCTGAAAGGGCTACCGCCGAAGGGCATGACGGAAAATGGGTATTTACGCTTGACGCGGCCAGCCGCATCCCCTTTTTGCAATATGCCGATAACCGCGAATTGCGCCGGCAGATGCTGGACGGCTACGCGCACAAGGGCAACAACAATAATGCGAATGATAATAAAGAAACCGTACAGAAAATTGCATCGCTCGAATACCAAAAAGCGGTATTGTTGGGCTTTCCCGACTATGCCTCGTTCGTGCTGGAAAACCGGATGGCTAAAACGCCGGAAACAGTGAATGCCTTTTTACAAAAGCTCTGGGAGCCTACGCAAAAAGTAACGGAACGCGAATTGGGAGAATTGCAAAAAATCGCCGCCGCGTCCGGACAAACCGACCGCATCGAACCATGGGACTGGTGGTACTATACCGAAAAATTACGCAAAGCCAGATATGACTTCGATGATGAAGCGGTGCGGCCGTATTTTCAGTTGGAAAACGTGCGCGCCGGTGCATTCATGGTCGCCAACAAGCTATACGGAATTTCCTTTGAGGAATTAAAAGGGGTACCGGTATATCATCCCGAAGTAACGGCGTATTTGGTGAAAGACGCTGACGGAAGCGACCTGGGAGTGTTTTATACCGACTATTTCCCCCGCGCCAGTAAGCGTGCCGGCGCATGGATGAACAATATCCGCGAACAGCACGGCGTCATACGTCCCATCATTATCAATGTATGCAATTTCACCAAACCCACTGCCGAAGCGCCATCGCTGCTGACCATCGATGAAGTGGAAACGCTCTTCCATGAATTGGGACACGCGATACACGGATTTCTTTCCCAATGTAAATACATTGCTACTTCGGGTACGAACGTACTGCGCGATTTTGTAGAACTGCTTTCGCAAATAAATGAAAATTGGGCGTTGCATCCCGAAGTATTGAAGCTGTATGCAAAGCACTATCAAACGGGTGAAGTAATTCCCGATTCGCTCATACGGAAAATTCAGGCAACGGCGAAATTTAATCAGGGATTTACGACTACCGAACTGTTAGCCGCCGCGATTTTGGATATGAACTGGTACACCTTGCGCACCGCCGATTTTCAGGATGTCGAGCAGTTTGAAAAAAACGCAATGGACAAAATCGGTTTGACGTATGCCATTATCCCGCGTTACCGCAGCACGTATTTCACGCACGTATTCGGCGGCGGCTATGCAGCCGGCTACTATGGCTACCTGTGGGCGGAGCAACTGGACGCCGATGCTTTTCAGGCATTCCTTGACGCCGGCAATGTCTTCGACCCCGCAACTGCGCAGTCATTCCGTAAAAACATTTTGGAACGCGGCGGCAGCGAAGACCCCATGACGCTCTATAAAGCCTTCCGCGGCAAAGAACCGGACGGAGATGCGCTACTGCAGAGAAGAGGACTGAAATAAATCAACGGATTTTTAAAATAAAGCGGGATTGAATATTCAATCCCGCTTTTTATTTTGGACTTTATTTGCGGGGATTATTTTAATTCGTACCGTTTGCCCGGCAAGGTGCGCAAGATATTATTCATCTCCATTGTAAACAATAAGGCAGATAACCGCGCCATTGGGATTTTTGTAGCATGATAAAGGGTATCGATGGTGATGGAAGGCTGCTCTTTCAATACATTTGCGATGGTTTGTTCTTCGGCGGTGAGTGAAACAAACAGCGGTAATTGGCGCGTTTTTTCTTTCGCATTTAATTCCCATCCCAACGCATATTCAATGTCGGCAACCGTTTCGACCAGCGCAGCCCTATTGGAACGAATGAGCGCATTGCATCCTTTCGAACAGGCGTCGTCTGTGCGTCCCGGTACGGCCAGTACATCGCGGTTATAGGACAATGCCAGTCCGGCAGTAATCAGCGAGCCGCCCTTTTCGCCGGATTCTACCACTAATGTAGCATCGGCAAGGCCTGCAATGATGCGGTTGCGTTGGATGAAGTTTTGGCGGTCGGGTTTTGTATTCGATAGAAAATCCGTTACCAGTGCGCCGCCCTGAGTGGTTATTTTTTTTGCTGTGGCGTAGTGCAGCGAAGGATAAATTTCATCCAGACCTGTGGCCATTACGGCAACAGTCGGCAAATTATTTTGCAATGCCGCTTTGTGTGCACAAATATCGATGCCATACGCCAGACCGCTGATTATAACAGGAGCATGGCCGCGTTTCGCCAATTGTGCGACTATGGTTTCGCATTGCGCTATGCCATATGGCGTGGCATGCCGCGTGCCGACAATACTTAAAACTTTGGCTTGATTAAAATCAATCGTTCCATTGACAAAAAGAACCACAGGCCCGTCTTCGCATTGTGCCAGGCGCTGCGGATATTGTTCATCGGAATAGCAAAGCGCGGAAAAATTATTTTTTGCAAGAAAAGCGCATTCCTTTTCGGCGCGTTGCAACACTTGCTGCTCGGATATTTCCTGCGCCAGCATATCTCCAATGCCGGGAATTTTTTGCAAGGTTGATTTTTTTTCGCGCAATACCGCTTCGGCGCTGCCGCAGTAAGCAATCAGGCGTTTTGCTAATGTATTGCCAATGCCGGAAATCAAACCGACGGCAATATGGTACAGGAGGCTGTTATCTACCGGCGGAATAGTTCCGGTGTAAGTAGGTATTGTGGTTGCATTGCCCGGCATTTTCAGCAAATAAAAGTGAAAATAATACGTATTCCTTCCCGGAAGGGGGCTATAGTATTAACATGGCGTCACCGTATGTACCGAAACGGTATTTGTCTTTCACTGCCTGTTCGTATGCTTTCTTCATCTGTTCGTAGCCGCTGAAAGAGGTTACAGCCATCAGCATGGTGGAGTAAGGAAGGTGAAAATTCGTGATAATCGCGGTCGGTACGGTGAAATGGTAAGGCGGGAATATAAATTTATTTGTCCATCCGTTGAACGTTTTCACGCGGCCTTGTGTGGTTCCTGCCGTTTCAATGGCGCGCAGTGTAGTAGCGCCGACAGCGCAAACCTGTTTGTTTTTGTCTTTCGCATGGTTTATCATAGCAACCGCCTCTTCCTGTACAAACACCTGTTCCGAATCCATGCGGTGTTTGGAAAGGTCTTCCACATCCACGACCCGGAAACTTCCCAAACTCATGTGCAAAGTAACAAATGTCCGCTGGATGCCTTCGATTTCCATACGTTTCAAGAGTTCGCGGCTGAAGTGTAAACCGGCGGCAGGCACGGCCACCGCGCCTTCGTTTTTCGCAAAAATAGTCTGGTAGCGTTCTTCATCAAGCGGCTCGTTTTGTTTGCGAACCCAACGCGGGAGCGGCATTTCGCCTAATCCGAACAGCGTTCTTTTAAATTCGTCATGCGTGCCGTCAAATAAAAAACGTACCGTGCGCCCCCGCGAGGTAGTGTTATCAATCACTTCGGCGACCAATGAATCATCTTCTCCGAAATACAATTTATTTCCTATGCGAATTTTTCGTGCCGGATCTACCAGCACGTCCCACAGGCGTTGCTCATTATTGAGTTCGCGCAACAGGAATACTTCGATTTCCGCTCCCGTTTTTTCTTTGTTGCCGTACAGGCGTGCCGGAAAAACTTTGGTATCATTGAAAACCATGATATCGCCTTCGGAAAAATACTTGACAACATCTTTAAATATTTTGTGCTCGATTTTTCCACTGTCGCGATGAAGCACCATTAACCGCGATTCATCGCGGTGTTTAGCGGGATATTTAGCAATTAGGTCGTTGGAAAATTTAAAATTAAACTGGGAAAGTTTCATGGAATTTTTTTGTTTTTATTAAGATATAAAACACCTCTATTATGCACAAAATTCGGAAAATAGTTTTACATATCCAATAAAAAATTCTCAAAATCTTTTAATGTAATGGCTGTTTGTATATTAAATTTTCCACTTCGGGTACGGCGCAAACCGGTCAAATGCGCGCCGCTTTGCAGTGCACAGCCCAAATCGCGGGCTAAAGCGCGAATATATGTACCCTTGCTGCACACTATACGTACCGTGAATTTCGGGAGGTCGAAAGAAATTAACTCCATTTCATAAATGGTAATGACGGAAGGCTTCATCGCGGCGTCCTGTCCGGCATGCGCGAATTTGTATGCCCGTTTTCCATCCAGCATTTTTGCGGAAAAAACAGGCGGAATTTGCTCCTGCGTGCCGGTGAATGTTTTCAAAGCCGCTTCCACCATCGCTTTGGTGATATGAGCAAACGGATAGCGGGCGTCAATTTCTCTTTCCAAGTCAAAGGAAGGCGTGGTAGCGCCTGCTTCTATTTCGGCGATGTATTCCTTTTCTCCGGCTTGTAATATATCGGCTTGTTTGGTCGCGTTACCTGTACACACCAGCAATATGCCGGTAGCCAGCGGGTCTAACGTGCCGGCATGACCTACTTTTAATTTTTTCCGGTTGGTTTTTCGTTGCAGAGCGAATTTTATTTTGCGCACCACATCCGCCGACGTCCAGCCCAGCGGCTTATCCACAGGAATAATGACGCCTTCGGCAAAAGCGTCCGGCAATGGCGGATGAAGAAGAGAAAAGACAGTTGGACTAACAATAGGATTTTTTTCCACAAATGATACCTTATTTTCCCGCGAATTTACGCAATTTTCGGAAGAAATCATCGGCCGGGGCATCATATTCGAATAATATATTTTTCTTCTTTCAACGTAGAGCCTTTATAGCGGCGTTTAATTCCGGTAATTTTTCTTTAATAATATTCCAAATAATTTCTTCATCAACCAATGAATACCCATGTATAATGACATTGCGGGTAGCGATAATCTTCCGCCATGTAACTTTAGGAAGTAAGTCGCGGGTTGTTTCTGTAATGTTATTTGCTGCTTCTCCAATAACGGTTAGCTGATAACGGACAGCGCTCCTTAACATTGAGTCGGCATATAAATCATCAATTGTTTTGCCTTCTATAAATGTTGCAATCGCGTCAATAGCTTCTACAATGTGCGCTAAGCGCACGCTATCGCTAATGAGTGTTTTCATATATCAGTATTTTGTCCTGTTCTACAAACGGAGCGATTTTAGAGGTGGATAGCATTTTGGCGCTTACCAAATCCACTTTTTTTTGTAGATAGTCTTCCACCTCAAACTTTATATCGAAATAATCATATTCTTTGTTTAGCTTCGTATAGTCAAATTCCACCAACAAGTCAATATCGCTGTGGCGCGTTGCCTGTCCCCGTGCATACGAACCGAAAAGGTAAACTTTGCGGACGGGCTTATCGCGCATGAGTTGCCGTATTTTTTGTATGTCTGATGTTGATAAATACATTATTCGTTCTTATAGTTCCTGCAAATTTACGCAAAATAGTTGAGAATGGAGAGTGAAGAATGGAGAGCGGAAAACGGGATACAAAAAAACCGCCCTTGCGGGCGGCATTGTGCAGGCTAAGCCTCACAGGAATTTAGGAAGATTTCTCTTCTGTTTGCGTAGCTTCCGACAAGCCATATTGATTTTCCACCCACTGATTATAATTATCCATGCCGGCATACCATCCATACGCCAAAAAGGCCATATAAATTACCGCAATGGCAATGGCTAACGGTCTTGCAAATAAACGCAGCAAGTAATACATGCCTGCTCCAATAAGAGATATGATTGCTACCGGATAAGCTGCTACCGCTCCATTAACAAGGGCATCCGTACCAAAAAGCGCTATAAATGGCGCTACAATAATCCATGCTGCATATTTTTTCTGCGAAATATACCGGTCAGCTATATAGGGTGCAAGAAAGTAAATCAATCCTGCGGAGAAAAATTGAAATGGCCGGTGTAGCTCCAATGACGCAACAGATAATATAAAAGCAAGAAGCGTTAATGCAATCAACCGGTAATTTTCCCGGATAACTTTCCATTTCAGCGCAAAAAAGCCGATAAAAAATCCGGCTAATATTCCGCCTGCCAAAAGGAGCAAAACTGTCCAATACCGTCCCTCTGCAAAAAGATTATAGTTACCCCACCCGGAAGCGGATAATCCTAAATAGACCACGATGAGCAATGGCGGCAAAACAGTACTTATCCGTTGTTTCGGA
>JAIROQ010000087.1 GCA_031257455.1 Prevotellaceae bacterium
AGTAAAAAATTGGGACATACGGGTGAAAAGGTGAAGGTGGAATTGGCGCTTGGTGCGCTACAAATCGAGGTGGGTGAAAATGTGTATATGACCGGCCCGGCCGTGCGGGTTTATGATGGTAATCTTTCTTTGGAATTAATTCCGGTGTAATAAAAACTTTTAATTGTTGCATTATTTATGGATACTTTATTCGGCTCCTACGTGGCGATTGTAACGCCTTTCAACGATGATCTCAGTGTGAATTTCAACAAACTTACCGAACTGGTCGAATGGCACATTGCCGAAGGCTCTAATGGCATTGTGGCCTGCGGCACTACCGGCGAAGCCTCCACCCTCAAAGACGACGAACAGCTGGCGGTGATTGAACACGTGGTAAAGGTCGTGAATAAACGTGTTCCGGTGATTGCCGGGGCGGGCTCTAACGAAACGCCGCACAGCCTCTACCTGTCGTTGGAAGCGGAAAAGCGGGGCGCCGACGGCCTGCTGCTCATTACGCCCTACTACAACAAAACCAACGACGAAGGCCTGTATCGCCACTTTGCCACAGTGGCCGAGAAAATGCACATTCCCGTCATCCTGTACAATGTGCCGGGGCGCACAGGGATGAACATCCCCATAAGCGTGCTGAAACGACTGTCGCAACAGGAAAATATCGCAGCTATAAAAGAAGCCAGCGGGAATCTCGACTATGTGCTGAAAGTGGCCGCCGAATGTCCCTCCCTGGCTATTTTCTCGGGAAACGACAGCCAGGTATTGCCCATTCTCTCGTTGGGCGGCGTGGGTGTGATCTCCGTGACAGCGAATGTGGTGCCGAAGGAATTTGCGGCCATGTGCGCCCATTATCGCGCGGGCAGGGTGGCCGAAGCCACGAAACTGCAAATAAAATATGCCGGATTTATCGAACGCCTTTTTATTGAAGTGAACCCTATTCCTGTAAAGGAAGCCTTGAATTACTTGGGCTGGAATGTGGGCGGCTTCCGTCCGCCACTTTATGCCATGAGTGAAAACGCAAAAAAAATATTAGTGACAGCATTGAAAAACTTGGGATTAAAAAAATAAATCATGAAAATCGTCCTCGTCGGATATGGGAAAATGGGGCAGGTGGTGGCGCAAACCATTGCGGAAACCACAAATGTGGAACTGACAGCCATTGCAGGAAAAATGCCGGATGCCGATGTGTATGCCGAACTTTCGGCTATTGATGCGCCGTTTGATTGTCTCATTGATTTTTCGCACCACAGCAATATCGAAAAAATATTGCGGTATGCCTTGACACATCAAAAGCCGCTTGTGATTTGCACCACCGGGTTTAATGCTTCGCAGGAAGAACAAATAAAAACAGCCGCAAAGAGACTCCCCATAGTGTATGCGCAAAACATGTCGATGGGCGTTAATGTGATGATGAACGCCGTACGGAACATGAGCGCCGCATTGGGCAATGCTTTTGACGTGGAACTCATAGAAGCGCACCACAACTTGAAAGAAGACGCGCCCAGCGGCACGGCCAAAATGCTCCTTTCCGCCATCCATCACATGGAGGATAAAACAGTGGTATATGGTCGTGAAGGCCACAGGAAACGGGAGAAGAACGAAATTGCTGTTCATGCGGTGCGCGGAGGCACCATAGCCGGCGTGCACACCGTATTGTTTGCGGGCGCCGATGAGATTATTGAAATCAAACATACGGCGCTGTCGAAACGCATCTTTGCCGACGGCGCTATTCGTGCGGCGCAGTTTGTCGTTACGCAACCGGCAGGATTGTATGGAATGACGGACGTATTAAAATATAATTGAAATAAAATGATTAACTTTGTAGCAATATAATGTTTCATTCTCCAATTATTTAGTATATGGCCTCAACATCCAATTTATTAGACACTAAAACCCTGACGCTGAATGATATTTTGGGAAACGGTAAAATTTACCACGTGCCGCAATATCAGCGCGATTATTCATGGGAGCGAGACAACTGGGAAGCGCTATGGACAGATCTGTTAGATGCATATCGTGACAACGATGCCCATTACATGGGTTCAATAGTGCTACAAATCAAAGGTGACGAAAGTGACAAACAGTATTGGATTATTGACGGACAACAACGGTTCTCCACATTAAGTATTCTCATATTGGCGGCCATCGATAAAATCAACAAATTAGCGGAAGCTGGGAATGATGCGGAAAATAACAGGGAACGCGCCGAGCTGTTGATGAAGCAATACATCGGGCAAAAAGACCCCTCCTCCCTGTCTTATTCAAGTAAATTGTTTTTAAATGAAAACAGTGACGGTTTTTACCAACAACGCCTGCTGCACTTCAAACAACCTGTAAACTATGCCAAGCTCAACGATGCTGAAAAACTGTTATGGGATGCTTTTGAATATTACCGTAAACAAATAGACAGCTTGTTCATAGAGGAGAATGGGGAAAAAATAGCTGCTTTTTTAACCAAAACAGTAGGAGAGTTTTTAAAATTTATTCAAATCACCGTAACCGACGAACTGAATGCCTACACGGTGTTTGAAACCCTAAATTCAAGAGGCGTTGAACTAACGGCCACAGATTTATTAAAAAACTTCCTGCTTTCCTTGGTGTCAAAAAACTCCGGCGATAGCGACCTTCGGATGGTTAAAGCACAATGGAAAAAAATAATTGATGCGGTAGGACTGAAAAAATTTCCGGTTTTTCTAAGGTATTATTTAAACGCAAGAAATACATTTGTTAAGCAAGAGCAACTGTTTAAGAGCATAAAAAAGACGGTAAAAACGGCGCAGGATGTTGTTGATTTGTTAGAGCAATTAGAGAAATTTGCTTACATTTATAATGCCCTCTACAACCCGGAAGACGAGCTTTGGGGTGGCGACAAGGCGATAAAAGAAGACATCGGCAGTCTAAATTTATTCAGGGTTACCTTATGCCAACCGCTGCTCATGATCGCTTTTGATAAGTTAGACCCAACGGCATTCCGAAAGGTGCTGAATGCCATTGTAGCCATTTCATTCCGATATAATGTGATTGGGAAATTACAAACCAACGAGATGGAAAAAGCATACAACAACACAGCCGTCAAAGTATATAACGGCACGCTAACTTCGGCTGCGCAAGTAATAGACGACTTGAAAGATTTATATTTGGATGACGAAACCTTTAAGCGGTATTTCGAACTTAAAAGCATAAATACCAGCAACAGTCAACAAAAGAAAATTGCCCGTTACATTCTTTACAAGATAGAAGGACAGTTGCCGAGTGGAATTAAAACCGATTATGCAATTGACGATGGAACGATTGAACATATCTTACCGGAAAATATAAATTCGCATTGGAGCGAAATATTTAACGCCGAAGAACACTTGCGCAATGTATATATGCTTGGCAATCTATCATTATTGGAGGCTTCAAAAAACAGCAGAGAGGCGGCGCAAAAACCTTTCGCCGACAAATTGCAAGTATATCAAACCAGCCGGTATGCTTTAAGCAATGGCATCACGAGTACAGAGTGGAATGTAAGGATGATACAACACCGTCAAGCCGCTCTTGCAAAAACGGCTTGCGGAATATGGAAAATTTAATATCGCAATGAATATCGACACCGCAACACAACTCATTGATTTTATAAAAAATGCCAAGAAAAAAACGCCGGCAAAAGCCTACATTCAAGGGACGCTACAGCCTGTAAACAGGAATGATTTGCAAGTTTTTGCCGAAGCAAAGACAGCAGTTGTCATTGGCGATTATCCTGTGCTAAAAGCTTTTCTGGATGAAAACAGGGAGCGTATTCAATTTTATCATATCGAAATAGCAGCGCGCCATTCCGCTGTTCCTCTGGCCGATTTGACACAGTACAATGCACGTATTGAGCCGGGCGCTATCATTCGCGACCATGTAAAAATAGGCGATAATGCCGTGATAATGATGGGAGCAGTAATTAACATCGGTGCGGTGATAGGGCAAAATACGATGATTGACATGAATGTAGTCGTTGGCGGCCGTGCAGCAGTGGGCGACCATTGCCATATTGGTGCGGGAACGGTGCTGGCCGGCGTAATTGAACCGCCCAGCAGTCAGCCGGTTATCGTGGAAGACGAGGTGGTGATTGGCGCAAATGCCGTAGTCTTGGAAGGCGTGCGGATAGGCAAGGGGGCGGTAGTGGCTGCCGGTGCGGTAGTAACAGACGATGTGCCGCCCGATACGGTCGTGGCAGGTATTCCGGCGCGTTTTATAAAAAAGAAAGACCAAAAAACAACTTCAAAAACACAGATAGTAGATGCCCTTCGGAATATCTAATAATTACTTTAGATAATGTATATATAATTTTCTTATAGTATTAGTTATAATTGTTCACTTAAACTAAAAAGTAATCTTTATTATGACCATAAATCAACATTTACCGGAAATCATTACTTCAAAAATCCGTCAATTTGATACATTCTGTAACCAATTTCCGAATATTATTAAACTTACCTTAGGACAACCTCTGTTTCCAACTCCTTCGCCGGTAAAAGCCAAAGCAATAGAGGCTATTAACCGGAATATCACTTATTATACGCCCAATACCGGCGCACCGGCAACGATTGAAGCTGTGCTAAGATATTGTAAAGAACAGTTTAACTTACAATATGACAAAGATGAAATTATCCTTACGGTTGGTTCTTCCGAAGCATTGACGGTAACGCTCCGCACGTTGCTCAATGACGGGGACGAAGTATTGATTCCTGCGCCGGTTTATCCGGGTTATGAACCACTTGTAAAATTATATGGGGCTACGGTAAAGCCGGTGGATACCACCGCCAACGGATTTGAACTGACGCCGGACATTTTGGCAAACTATCTTACGCCCCGCACCAAATGTATCATTCTTACCGACCCGAATAATCCCACAGGCGTTCTAATGAGCCGAAAAAATCGCGAAGAATTGGTGAATTTCTTAGCTGAAAAAGATATATATATTATTGCTGACGAAGTTTATAACAGGATTATCTACACGAATGATTACAGTTCGTTCGGTACTTATGAAAAATTGCGCAAAAAGTTGATAATAGTCAATTCTTTTTCGAAATCGCACAGTATGACAGGCTGGCGTATCGGCTATTTGCTCGCCTGCCGGGAATTGGTACAACAGCTGAGCAAACCGCACCAATATTATGTAACCTCAGCTTGTTCGGTAACGCAGTATGCCCTGCAAGCGGTTAACGACCCGCAAACCGAAACAGAATTAGCAATTATGGTACGGAATTATAAAGAATGTCGCGACTATGCCTATCAGTTTCTTACGCAGTTGGGTTTCGGGTGCTGCAAGCCGCAGGGTGCGTTCTATCTGTTTGCCTCCATTGATAAATTCGGGCTGGATAGCGACACGTTCTGCCGCCGTTTGGTCGAAGAACAGGGCGTTGCCCTCATTGCGGGAAATTGCTTCGGCGAGGCGTATGATAATTATGTACGTATCTCTTATTGTGTAGATTTAGCGGTATTAAAGGAAGCGTTGGATAAAGTAAAATTGTTTGTAGAGAGGGGATAAAAAATCTTAAATAAGTTGCGTAATTTACTTTTTGATTGGAATAGCTTTTGCTGCCAGGTATAGGCAGTTTGATAAAAATAAGTTAATTTTGCAATGAAAATGAAAAAGTTTCATAATCTTTGCTTATTTTTGTACTTAAAAAATGCTTTATCATGGAACAGTTACCGCTTGTTATATTGTTGTTATACGCGCTGTATGAAGGATTGCTTCACGCTTTTGAAGCAGACCATATATTGGCTGTAACGAATATCGTGTCGCAGCGAAATAGAATTCTCCCGGCGCTTAAAGATGGTGTTTTTTGGGGCTTAGGCCATACATCCACAATCTTCCTGATAGGAATTCTCATGATTTTGTTCAAGGTGAATATCCCAGAACATTCGTTTTCATGGTTTGAAGCAGTTGTCGGGCTGATGCTGATGCTGGTGGCCTCTTACCGCCTGTACCTTTTCTTCAAGGATAAGCCGATAGTCGTTCATACACATGGACATAAACATGCCGGAGAAAATAAAAGCCTGCATATTCACGTTCACTCGAGAGGAAAAAACCTGCACCGGACGTCCTATGGTATTGGTATTGTACATGGTTTGGCAGGTAGTGGCGCGCTGGTGGTTTTGGTCATGACGCAAATCGGAACCATTACCGACAGCCTTTTATACCTGCTGATTTTTGGCATCGGCTCTATTGCCGGCATGACGCTGATAGCCGGCGTGTTCAGTGTGCCTTTTTCTAAAAAACTGATGCGGGCGAAAGCCTTGCGGGCGGCATTGGTGTGGGTCTCTTCCCTACTGTGTTTCGCTTATGGCTGTTATGTGATTTATGAAAACTTATTCGTCTGACATGGACAAACTGGAGCATCTTAAACACACTATTGCCGCATACGGGAAATTGTGCATAGCCTGTTCCGGAGGCGCGGATTCGTCGTTTCTGGTGCATGTAGCTTACAGCGTATTGGGGGAAAACGTAATTGCCGTGTTGATAGATTCTCCGGTATTGGCGCGGCGCGACAGGGCGGCGGCCATTGAAATACTTGAAAAACTCGGTGTCCGGTATGAAATAATCGAGGAAAATCCGTTTAAATCCAACGACTTCACTGAAAATAGCCGGATGAGGTGTTATTTTTGTAAGAGAAATAATTATACCTTGATTTCGGCAGTAGCCCGGAGGCATGGGATAACGTATATAGCGGACGGCCAGAACGCAGATGACGCTCTTTCGCCGCATCGTCCCGGCATGAAAGCCGGCAGGGAGCTGGGCGTTATCAGTCCATTGGCAATGTGCGGACTGACAAAGGTAGACGTCCGGCAATACAGCAAACAATTGGGCGTAACGACATGGAACAAACCGGCCAATGCCTGTCTTTCTTCCCGCATTCCCTATGGAACGGCGATTACAAGAGAGCGGCTGGCGACTATAGAGGCGGCTGAAGAAACATTGCGTAAACGGGGAATGGAAGGCTGTCGCGTGCGTTGGCACGGAAATATTGCGCGTATCGAAGCGCCGGATAACTGTTTTGACCGGATTATCCATACACGGGAAATCACGGAAGAAATCAAGGCGCTGGGATTTACCTATATCACGCTTGATTTGGAAGGGTTCCGGAGCGGCAGCATGAACGAAGCGTAAACGATAACCAACTAAAAGATGAATATAAGGAAATTGTTAGAAGAAGTAAAGGCAGGTAACCTGCCGGTGGAAGAAGCGGAACGCCGGTTAAAAATCAAGCCTTTCGATGACCTTGCGTATGCCCTCATCGACCACCACCGGCAGATACGTAACGGCTGTCCGGAAGTGATATACTGTCCCGGAAAGAGTATCGCTCAAATCGAAGGAATTATCCAAAACATGCTGACGGCGGGCAACAGCAATGTCCTGGCAACGCGAGCATCAGAAGAAACGGCACAAGCGGTCCTGCAACGCTATCCCGAAGCGGAATGGAATCCTTCGGCAAGGACTATTGTCATCTGTCGCCGGCCGGTAGAGAAAAATGGACACGGGAAGATTTTGGTCATTACGGCGGGCACGTCCGATAGCCCGGTGGCTGAGGAAGCGGTTGTGACGGCCGCATTTCTCGGTAACGAAGTCGAACAGCTGTACGATGTCGGTGTAGCCGGGCTGCACCGTTTGTTATCCAAACTGGAGATTATCGCCTCTGCCAGCGTGATTATTGTAATTGCCGGAATGGAAGGCGCCTTAGCCAGTGTAGTAGGCGGCCTGAGTGACAAACCGGTTATTGCTGTGCCGACAAGTGTCGGTTACGGGGCGAGTTTCGGCGGCTTGTCGGCGTTGCTGTCGATGCTTAATTCCTGCGCCGGCGGCGTGGCGGTAGTCAATATAGACAACGGCTTCGGCGCGGCATACATTGCAAACAGTATAAACAAAATAAACTGCAAATCTCAATGAATATCCTTTACTTCGACTGCTTTGCCGGCATCAGCGGCGACATGACGCTCGCTGCACTGATTGACCTGGGGGTAGATGTGGAACAGCTCTCCGAAGAACTGAACAAACTCCATTTAGATGGCTGGAAACTCAACCTGTCGGACGTGTCGAAGCACGGCATAGGCGCCAAACAGGTGAACGTGGAAGTGGAAGAAAAAGCGCACGTTCATACGCACAGGGGACTGCCGTTCTTTCACCATCATCATCACCATCCTCCGCATGTCCACCGGACAATGGCAGACATTGCACGCTTTATCGACGAAAGCGCTATTTCCGCCGGCGCAAAAGATTTATCCAAACGTATTTTCATGCGATTGGCGGTAGCCGAAGCCAAAATACACGGCGCTACTCCGGACGACATTCATTTTCATGAAGTCGGAGCGATTGATTCGATTATCGACATCGTGGGGACCGCTATTTGCGTGGACTGGCTTGCACCGGACAAAATCTGCGCATCCGTCCTGCATGACGGATACGGGTTTACCAAATGTCAGCACGGCGTCATTCCCATCCCCGTTCCCGCCGTAACGGAAGTGCTGGCTGCCAGCGATGCAGGATTGAAACAGTTGGACGTAGAAGGCGAACTGGTAACGCCCACCGGCGCGGCCATTATTGCTGAACTGGCCGGAAGTTTCGGCCCGATGCCGGAAATGAAGATAACCAAAACAGGATACGGCGCGGGGACGAAAGATTTTCCCATTCCCAACCTGCTGCGAATTGTGCAGGGCGAACCCTTTGCCGGCAAAAAGCCGGAGCAGGAAATGATAACCGTTATCGAAACCAATATTGACGACACGACACCGGAAATACTCGGCTACGTAATGGAACAGCTGCTGGAAGCCGGCGTGCGGGATGTATTCTTTTCGCCGGTATATATGAAAAAATGCCGTCCGGGTACACGAATTAACGTTCTCTGTGACGAACCGGATATTCCTGCCGTAGAGCGCATCCTGTTTTCCGAAACCTCAACCATTGGTTTGCGGAAATACCGGGTTGAACGGACATGCCTTCCCCGTAAAATCATTAACATATCCACGCCTTATGGCGAAATCAAAGCGAAAGAAACACGTTACGGCGACAACACCCATATATCCATCGAATATGAAGACGCCCGCCGCATTGCCAAAGAAAAAGGCATTCCCCTGCGGGAAATATATAATTTAAAGATTTAAAAATTCAAAGATTTAAAGATTTGGCTGACGCCAAAAGGATTTACAGATTTACAGATTTACGGATTTACAGATTTGGCTGACGCGCCAGCAAAAATAGTCAATAGTCAATAATTAAATAGTCAATTGTGACTGCTGATGCGCCAGCAACTCTTAAGTCTTAGTTCTTAACTCTTCCGGGAAATCTTCGCCCGGACAGAGGATTATACCGGCTGGCTATCTAAATATAGTGTATAAGGCTTTGCTACCGCAATAAATGCCGGTACACCAAGGCTCGTAGCTTTGTAGGCAGCATTCTGACGGGAAAACGTATTGCAATATTTTTGAGGCAGCGGGCAAGGCTGACGATGCCCCACCGGTAAAACAGCAGCTGCGCTTTCAACTCGCTTACGGCGTAGCGCCAGCCGCCACGTCGTGCTGCCATATCTCTGCTGGCACGGAAAAACAGCAAGCTCTCCTGTATGTTGTGAAAAACGGCGCCATCCCTAAGCATTTTCATCCAGAGCAGGTAGTCGTCGAACGTGCCGAGCCGCTGATACCCGCCCACAGCTTGCACGCTACTTTTCCGGTACATGACCACCGGATGGTTCATGGGGCAGCGGCTTTGTGCGTACTGCTTCAGCTCCTCATGCGTTTCGGGCAGCTTTCGTGTGCTGGCCACCTCGTCGGGCGTGTCGTAAAACTCGTCTATCCACGCGCCGGCAATGTCTATTTGGGGGTTTTGCTCAAACAGCGCTACCTGCTTCTCAAACCGGCTGGGCTTGCAAATATCGTCGGTATCCATGCGCGCTACCAGCTCGTAGGAGCAATGTTTCAGCCCCTCGTTGAGCGCGGGACCCTGGCCTATATTCTGCTC
>JAIROQ010000118.1 GCA_031257455.1 Prevotellaceae bacterium
CTGTCGGCGAGGGCTTGGCGGATTTCGCATTCGGAAGTGCGTCCTTTGAGGTAATCCAGCAAGAGATCATGGCCTGCCAGCAGTTCGATAGCCGTTTTGTCGTTACCTTTTTCGTACACGCCCTCGCGCCATGCAAAGCCTTCAAACCCGGAAAGGAAACGCAGGATGCGCAAACTGTGCAGCAACGAATGGTAGGGTTTTCCGGTCAGGTGCAGTTGGAAGCCGTAGCAGATGTCGCCGCTGTGCTTGTGGAATGTGGGAATGAAGTGCAATAACCGCAGCCGTGCGCCCTCGCTATAGAGTGGATGCTGCGGGTCATTCCAGTTGCTGTAACCGTGAGTGCGGTTGTAATCGTGTAGCGGCCGGAGGAACGGCGCACCGAAAATTTCAAAAGGCCGGGTGGTGCCGCGTCCTTCGCTCAGGTTTGTGCCCTCGAGCAGGCATTGCCCGCTGTACACTAAGCAGGCGTACGCAGACGGGATATTTGGCGAAGGGTAAATCGCGCAGGGCGTTTTCACAAACGTGTTGCCTGCGCCCGGCAGCGTAAGCGGTACGGCATATTGCCGGTCGAGCGGGTAGGGGATAACCGTCAGCGGAAAGGGCGCATTCATCCGGCTATGCAGGAAACCGCACAGTTCGCCGAAAGTCAATCCATGTCTGTGCGGCAGCCCTTCCACGCCGATGAACGAGGCATATTCCTTGTTTATCGGAATGCCTTCCACCTGCCTGCCGGCGGGATTCGGGCGGTCGAGCACATATACTTCCGGCTGCAGGCGGTGTTCCAGCAGGGAGCGGAACAGTTTTTCAACGGTGGAAATAAACGTATAATAGCGGCAACCCACATCTTGCAAGTCGATGACAATAGCGTCAAGGTCGCTCAGCTTGTCCAAAGGCGCTGACAGCGAAGCCTCGCTGCTGCCATAGAGCGAAACGAAATCAACTCCTTCCAAGTGCAGGCAGCGGTAGAACGCTCCGGAATCGAGGGCTTCCTGGTCTTGTAATTCGGCAAAAAGTCCGTGTTCAGGCAGGAAGAGGCGGTGTAACTTGCCACGCCGGTGTAATTGTTCAAACAGGTAGCAGCCTTCCGAAAAATCCCATGAAGTCTGGTTGCACAATAATCCCACACGTCCCGCAAGCGACCCGTCATCGGCAAATTGCAGCAGGGTTTTATTGGCTACTGTCATCGGACGGTTTGGCTAACAGTTCGTCAATTACGCGCACCATTTCAACAAACTCATCCGGGTCGTAAAGGCGCGTCAGGAAAGCGATTTTGCCGTCCCGGTCGATGATGATGTTCCGTGTTACGCCGGCGTTTTGGCCGGCATAGAGGTGGAACTTCTCGCCGCTTTCGTCCAGCGTCAGCGGATAGGTTACTCGAATGGTTTCGGCAAATTTCTGCGTTGTGTCTGCCGGCTCTTTATAATCGACAGCAATGAGCGCGAAGTCCAAATCGTCTTTGTGTTTTTGCCAGATATCGCGTTCGATGTGGGGCATTTCCTTGCGGCACACGCTGCACCAGCTGGCGGTGAATTGCAGCATCAGTACTTTTCCGCGATAATCACTCAGTCGTTCCGTACTGCCGTCTAAATATTGGATATCAAAATCGGGCGCGTCATCGCCCACTTTCACAATGTAACCGCGCGAAGCGTCTTCTGCCGGCGCTGTGCGGTTCTTGCAGGAAAATACCACGCACAAAAGAAGGAATAATAAAAAGGGAATTTTTTTCATCGTTGTGTTTTTTTCTACAAAGATAATGGTTTTAGGGAAGGAAACAAAACTATTTTCGGATTGTTTAATTCTTCCACGAGGGCATATACACGTGTACAGGGATTATGTTGTGCAAAGTCATTTCCTGTGTATTGTTTTTCCAACTTCTTCGCCCATTTTGCGGCTTGCTTTTGATTACCGTACCTTCGCAACAAGGCATACATTTCAGGATTATTTTTCTTGTACCGGAACTTTGGCAGGTGTTTTTCCAATTGCGATGTGATATAGCGATGGTAGTCTTTTCGTGAAATTCCCGTATCCACATATTGGAAGTGCAAAATGTACCACAATTCAAAAGCCTCGTTCGACCATGCACATTTAATGCTGTTAGCGTCAGCTTTGTTAATTGCATTGTTGAAATTACGTTCGGAAAAGCTGTCCCGGTCAAACACCGCCCAAACGCTATCGTATTTTTTGTTCGATGTATTCCTTCTTTGAATGGCGGTTTCTACCACGCCGAGTGTATTCTTTGCCGTGCCTATGGTTTCAATATCCAAGGTGTAGGGAGATAAAACCGTTTTGAACGATGCGAAGTACTGCGGTTCTGTTTTCGTGCCTTCGCAGACAATCAAAAAATAAACCCGCTGGTCGCGAAAATTTATTTTTCGCCGCCGCTCTTTGCGTTCAAATCGTTTTTCCAGTTTAGTTACCCGCGCCATTGGTCGTTATTTTAGAAAAATTGCCGATGAAGGGGATAGCGCCATAGCGTCCTTCGATATAGTCTTTTTCATAATTCCGGTCGTTCCGCACCTTTGTCCCGCCCGGTTCACGAAATTCGGCTAACGAATATAAATCGGTTTCTTCATATTCATTTTTTTCGGTGAAATAAATCTGGTCGCGGCGCAAACCGGCATAATTTAACAAATTCGTATCGTGCGACGCAAAAATCAATTGACCATTACTTGTATTGATAGAAGGGTCGTTGAACATCTTTACGATTTGTTTCGTTAATAAGGGATGCAACTTAGCGTCTAATTCGTCAATAATAATCAGATGCCCATAATTCAATCCTGCAAGAATATATGCGACCAAATCAAATACCTTATTTGTCCCCGACGACTCACAGGCTAATGAATTAAATGTTGTCTGAGAAATTCGTTCTTTTGCTGCATTGTATTTAGGATGCCGGGTGATGATTTCTCTTGTGTCTTTAGACAGGGTGAATTGGTCGAACCCTAAATCTAATGTGGTAATAAATTTTTCTATATAGGGTTTAAGGTCCTTCCGTTCCAAAAACAATTTTGTCACCTCTCTACTTTGTGTATGGTTAATTCCTGAGATGTTCAATATCATGCCAATTCCCCTTAATATTTTACGACTTTTTTCCCCGTTGAATTGGTCGCAAATAGCCAAAAAAAGCGCATTCTCTCTGGTCTTTTCTTTGAGCGCTTTTCCTTCTTCAAATGTCTTTCCCAACACTATTTTATTATCTTCCCGGACAAACAACAATTGCTCTTTTCCTTTTGTCCCCTTTTCATAAAGCCATTCGTGATATACTTTTTCGCTGCTGGCTTCAAACCCATAGCGGTAACGGACATCGTCAATCAACAAGATAATTTCAAAAAAGGAAGGTTGCTTTTCCGTTTCCGTATTCAGCAGGAAAGGCGTAACATTGATTTTATCCGTTGAATTAAGTTTTGCCGAATTTATTACAATATCTCTCATAGTGTTCAGCGCTTTTAACAGGTTGCTTTTGCCGCTCGAATTGGCGCCATAAATCACCGCACTGCGCAACAGTTTATATTCTCCGGCGGCCATCACGTTATTTGGAAAGTCTTTGATAGCAGTGGCTTCAAGGCTCAATGTTTTTTTATCTTTGAACGATAAATAATTCCCTACCGTAAATTCTAAAAGCATAAATAATGTATTTTATGAGAAAAATTCTCATTATTATTTTACAAAAGTACAAAAATAATTCATAATGCAATAAAAAATGAGAAAATTTCTCATTTAGAACACCAGCAATTTTACGGCAAACGCTGTGATGAGCGCTATCAGCAGCCAGCGGATGATTTGCGGTTTCCATGTGGTGGCGAATTTCACGCCGAGCCATGCACCGGCGGCCTGTCCGGCAGCTTGCAGGATGCCGACATCGTAATGTATTTTCACCTTATGGGCATAAATAAAGAAAATAATCAACGATGCAACTGTCGTAAACAGCACAACGAAAACTTTAATGGAATTGGCAGTAAGCAAATCGTAGCCGGTGCCAAGTACCAGTAAAATCAGCAGGAAATAGCCAATGCCGGCTTGCAGGAAACCTGCATATATACCCAGTGCAAAATATACCGGATAAAGCCACCACTTTATTTGCGGCATCGCAGTAATCTTGCTTTTCAGCCATTTTTCGGGTTGCAGGAAAATCACCGGCAGCATAAAAACCAGTACAACGCCGGTGGCTTGCCGGATAATATCATTTGGCACATGCACGGCTATCCATGCGCCGATGAGAGTGCCGAGCGTTAGCGGGATAGCCGGCCGCAGCCCCCACGACCATTCATAAGTTCTTTTCTTTTTGAACCGGGCGGACGCCACGATGCTTTGGAACAGGAAGCCCAGCCGGTTGGTTACGTTGGCTTCGGCAGCGGCATTCTCGCCGGAGATGACCGTCATCAGTACCGGCAAGGTGATGAGCGAACCGCCGCCCGCCAGCGTATTGATGACGCCGCAAACAATGCCGGAAGCAAGTACAATCACATATAAATACCACTCTAAATCCATCGCCTGTCAAAAAAATTGCTTCGCCGGATAAAGCGAAGCAAAATTATTACATCTTTAAATTATTAAATCTTTATTCTTTCACCAGCGGTTGCACATACACCTTATCATCAAACGTCATGCGCAACAAATAAAACCCTGCCAAATCAGACGAGCGGGGGTTGTAGGTGATATGTTGCGGTCCCCTTTGCCGGACGCTTTTCACCAAATGTTTAATGTATTGGCCGGACGTAGAGAACAGGGCAATGTCCACCAACGTTTCTTTTTCCAGCGTATAGGTTAAATGGAAGTACGAATTATACGGATTTGGAAAGACGGAATACGTTACTTCAGGCGCTACAATCGTATTAGCGATTTGTTTTTCGGTAATATCTTCGGCGGTAATGGTGATGTCGGGCGCTGCCGTAGCGGGCGTGCTTGCCAGCGTAGCGGTGGTATAGAACGATTCATTGACGGTGGTGGGCGTTCCGTTTTCAGGCGTGTAGGTAATGTTCCACGTAACAAATACCGGATAGCGGTATCCCTCCGCATACCAGAGGTATTTTACCAGTTCTACCTGCGTGTTGTTGCAAAGTTCTTCGACATAGCTTTCCTTTGTTTTCACGCGGAGTACATTGTACAACGTTACATTATCCGGCAATAATAATACGCCGTAAGCATCGGCTTCAGACGAATAATTGCCGGCCATATTGCCGCCCATTTCGTGGTTAGCGCCGTAGAAACAACGGGCGCTGAACGAGCCGGTAAGCGTAGCGCCAAAACCAAACGGATAGCGGATTTTAGTGATGGGTTGTTCAAAGCGAATCATCCGTCCGGGACCCGTATAACTTTCGTACACGTTTGCCTCTTCATTGCAAGCATAAGTGAATACGCCGCCATCGGCAGCTGTTACATTCAGTGCGCCGCTTTCGCCTTGTGCCACTGTTTCCGTCTTCCCTTCATTCAGGGGTGACAGGAGTGTGTAGTCCCATATCTGCATGGCGCCGGCGTCTCCCGGTTCCACGTATTGTACTTGCCGCATCGAATTATTTTCACCGGCTTTCAGTCCGTGTGTCCGGTAGGTAAGTACCGGTTGCGCAAACGTTACGGACGACACTAATAAAAATCCAAAAATGAATAAAGTTCTCATAACGATTGATAAAATTAAAATAGTTTTCAATTATTAT
>JAIROQ010000198.1 GCA_031257455.1 Prevotellaceae bacterium
ATCTTTGTGAGGTCGCCGTTGACTTCATTCTCGCGCAGAATGCGGTAGTACGTGGGTTCGCTCCATTTCATCCGGTAGATGATTTCGCGTCTCACATCCGCATTTTTCCGGAGCATTTCAATAACTTCTTCTTTGATTTTCATTTTTTTTTGTTACTTTTGTAAGTTTTTTTTAACAGTGTTTTTTTTATGTCGAATTTGACAGTGCAAAATTACATACAAAATATGTATTATGCAAATAAAAAGTATGTATTTTTTATAAATTTTTACTAATCTATTAAAAATCAAATAAAAAAAATTATGGAAAAGTTAGAACGACTACAAACTGCAATAGCTTATTTGAAGGGAAAACAAGTTATCAGGACTCAAAAAGATATTGCTGCTGCAATGCAGTTCAATGAATCATCGGTATCCCAAGCTACCAACGGTAATATGAGGTATCTTACGGATAGTTTGTTGAAGAAATTTTGTTTGTCATTTAAGGACATTAACCATGATTGGTTACTACATGGAAAAGGAGATATGATAAATATAAACGCAGGGAACGGACAGCAAGTTGTATTAGGAAATGGCAATAATAATGGCAATATTACATTAAGCCAGTGCCAGCAGGAAGTTGAAACACTGCAAGCACGGTTGAGAGACAAGGATGAAATAATCGCCCTGCTGAGAGAAAAATTGAAACAGAAAAGTAAAAAAAAGTAAATGCAATACTTCTAAAATACTTCTAAAATAAAATTGTAAAGCGTTGAATATTTTGACAATAAAAATATGAAGATAATCCTATTAGGTCAACCATCCATAAAATGAAAAAACCATTTTTATATTCTGTCGTATTTCTCCTTTCGGTACAGGTTTCGGCGCAGGAAACGGCAAACTATTTCCGTTGGCCTGTTGACGGTGCGGTTTCGCTGTCGGCGAATTATGGCGAGTTGCGCAGCAATCATTTTCATGCAGGATTGGATATTCGTGTGGGCGGTTTTCCCGGTATGCCGGTGTATGCCGTTGCAGACGGTTACGTATCGCGCATCGTGGCGCGTCCGGACGGATACGGAAGGGCGGTGTACATCACGCATCCCAACGGCACTACGTCTGTATATGCGCACCTGCATACGTTTGCGCCTGCCCTGAAAGCGCATATCGAAACAATACAGTATGCACGACAACGCTATACGGTGGATGAACAGGTAGCAATAAATGCGCTGCCGGTAAAAAAGGGACAACTGATAGGCGCGGCCGGCAATAGCGGCTCTTCCGCCGGCGCGCACCTGCATTTTGAAATCCGCCATACCGCTACGGAAACGCCTTGCAATGTGTTTTCGTACGACTACTATCCGCTTCCGGCAGACGCTTATCCGCCCGTTATTCGGAATGTGGCGTTCTTTTCGTTCCGGCGGCAGGGGGATATTCCTTCTACCGCCAATTTCTATGAATGCCCGAAGCCGGCGCGCCGCATGAAACAAATTGTACACGTTCCCGACACCTTTTATATAGGTATCGATGCATACGATGCACAGAACGGCACACCGGCAAAACTGGCGGTAAACCGTATGCAGGTAACGCTGGACGGCGCAACCGTTTTCAGCTGCCGTTTTGAAGATATTCCATTCGATGCGGCGCGGTATATCAACAGCGCTATTGCTTACGAAGAACGGCAACGGAATAACAGGGTATTTTTAAAAACATACATAGAACCGGGCAATAAGCTGCAAATTTACCGGGATGTAAAAAACAACGGCTTGCTTTCGTTGCCCGATACCCTGCCGCATACGGTAGGAATAAAAGTTTTCGATGATGCAGGAAATGCGGCGGCGGCAGCTTTTACCGTACAAAAAAAAACGGGCGAACCGGCAAGCCTGTGGCCGCCGGATACGGACAAGTACACGGTGGCCTGTGACGACCGCCCGGCGTCCATTATGAAGGACGGCTTGTCTGTTACCATTCCCGAAGGCGCACTTTACAAGCCGGCAGCGCTGTTCATCGACTCCATTGCCGGAAAACCTGACGGCGCTTACTCGCCCCTGTGGCGCATTCATACGCCGGAAACGCCCCTGCACTATGCCATGACCGTTAGAATAGCCGCAGGTATTCCCGATACCCTTTCTTCCAAAGCCCTGATTGCCGGCATAACCGGTAACCATATTTATTCCTGCGGCGGGCAATGGAAAAACAATGCAGTGGAAACAAAAACCCGCTCATTCGGCGATTTCTTTGTTACGGTCGATACCATTGCGCCCGTGATTACGCCGGCATTTGCCAAAGACGCCAATCTGGGCAGACAAACGCAGCTGAAAATAAAAATCACCGACAACCTCTCCGGCATCAGCGCCTACAGCGGCTATATTGATGACGAGTGGGCGCTGTTCGAATATGACGAAAAAAACAATCGGCTGCTCTACACCTTCGACGCCAAACGCATTTCCCGCAGCCGGAAACACCGCCTCCTGCTATCCGTTACCGACAACAAGGGAAATACCGCCACGTTGCAAACGGCATTTACCTGGTAATAGCGCATTGTTTGATATGCGACTTTTCGATACTCGATGTTCGACTTTTCGACCCTGCGCCTGTCGCCACTTTCCACTTTTCACTCTCCATTTTCAACTAAGTCGTCATTTCGACCGGAGCGCACGAGGCACGAGTGCGCGGAGTGGAGAAATCCCCTGCCAAACGCAAGCTGTTCGGGAAAGACAGCGGGTCATCGCAGCAGATTCCTCGGCTTCGCTCCGCTCCGCTCGGAATGACGCAATACGCAGCTCCGCTCGGAATGACGCGATAAAATGAATAATGGTGTTTCGCTTTACATATCTCGCTTAACGCTTAACTAAAAAAAATAAAAAATTGCAAAAATTATTTGCAATTAAAAAATATTGTTTTATATTTGCGCCGTTAATGATGTTCTTTATTTATTGTGTGTCGAGACTACAGAAATTTCAACCACAGATATGTCATGTTTGATTATTAAACGTGATTTTTGATTTATTTATCTGTGGTGGGTTTCTGTAGACCTCGACTAATTATAAATTAAAATTCACGTTTTCTTTTTAAGAAAAATCCCACAAACAGTGTAGAAATCGTGAAAGTGGCAATGATAATAAAATTGCAGCATGGGGTTGTTTTATAAATGTCGTTTGTGTTTGTGGGTACGTGTATAAAACAATCCCAAAGGCTGCAAAAAATAATATTAACTTTTAAAAATTAAATGTTATGAAAAAACAATGTTTAACTTTCGCCATGCTTGCAAGCATTACGGCAAGTGCACAAGTAACAAATGTCGAACCGGTCGGCGCAAATTACACAAACAAAACCGTGTCTTTTCGCGTGTGGTGGAATGCCGGCTCGCGCAATGCCACACATCTTTCCAAAGTATGGGTGTGGATAGATTACATCACTGTAAACAGTGACAACACCACTTCGGGCAATTCATGGACACGTGCCGCCGTTTCCGATGCTTCGCCGACTGCTTCTGTTTCTTATGACGGCAGCAATCGGAAAGGCTTTTGGCTGGAAGGAAATAGTGGTAGTTACAGTGCAACTGTTACCGTTCAACTAACCAATGTTCCTGCCAAATTTAATTGGTGCGCCTATGTGTCCGATTACCCACCAAACGTAACGCTTGATAACGGAACTTACACCTTTAAGGGGACAACCGATTTTATAGTAAGTAGCCATGCGCAGCCTGTAACAACTAAGACAATAACCCGAACAAGTTTAACCGTTAATTCATCAAGTACGTTTACTGATGCAACGGGATGTCCCGGTATAGGCAGCCTTTATTGTCCCTACACCGGCAGCGATTTATATATGGATGCCACGCATCTTTGCCAACAACGCGCCGGCGGCGCTCGGAACTGGGAAGCGTGGATAGCGGATGCGCGAGACGGCAAAAAATACCGCATTGTGCTGATGCCGGATAACTACTGGTGGATGGCGCAGCCGCTGGCTCGGGATGCAGGCACATACTCAACTCATAGCAGTACCGGTGTTTTATATTATGCGGATACTACTGCCCGTTCCCCGTCCGGGTGGGCTTTCCCCACTAAGACAGATTGGGAAAAAATGATTACCACCTACGGCGGAACCAATTATGCCAATATCAAAACCACTACCGGATGGGCTGGTTCTGGTTATGCCGGCCCCGGTACGGATTATTACGGTATTTCCATTGCCCCGACTGGCGTTTATGCGGAGGGAAGTTCGATTTGGCCGGCCGATTGGTATAATACCACGCTGACTTTCCAAATCGGGCCATCGATGATCTATACTGGGCTAAACTCGACCAGCCACCGGGGCATGAGTAAGGGGTTTGGATGCCAGAGAAACATGAACACTGCAACCGAAACCTGCTCGGCAACATTCGGCTGGAACTCTGACCCGAAATCCTCATATTACCTCGACCTGAATGCCGGGACAGATAAGGATTGTTATACACGCGCTCCATTACGTTGTTTCCGCCAACTGTAATTATTGCAAATATCATTTTATCTAACGAAGCAAAAAATATTGCAGCATACCCTCGTTGCGCCATATCCCTTGTAGGGTTTCATCGCGCAACCATGAAAAATAAAATGTTCTTTAAATGTAGTCATAAAGGGGTGAAATAAATATAGCCCCTGTTTTTTTTAATGGTTAGTCGTTAGTCGCGACAAGCGCAGTGTTCATTGTTTAAAGTTTAAAGTTTAAGGTTGGCTGACGCCACATCTCCAAATCAATTAGTCACAAGTGAACAGTGCGCTTGCCGCGACTTACGACT
>JAIROQ010000168.1 GCA_031257455.1 Prevotellaceae bacterium
AATACTGTATATGCCGTTTACGGCGTATATCAAATGTTCCTGTGTGTTATAATAACCCTGTATAACATCCGAATCGGGATTCAGATACTCCATTTCAGGTTCGCATGAGGTGATGTTTACCATCATTATTCCTGAAATTATACAAAAAATAATTATTTTTTTCATATTAAATAGTATTAAGATTGTTAATTAAAATGTCAACTGTAAGCCTGCGAAAAATTCGCGCTGGCTCCAGTAAGTACCTGTAAAATCATAAAACTGTCCGTCAACGCCCCTGTCCAAAGTAGTGCCGGTGTTCGGTACTTGGGGGTCAAACATGGAATAGCCTGTAATGGTAAACGGATTTTTCACGCCTATGTATATTCTAATATTTTCAGTAATTTTTGATAATACATTTTTCGGCAGGGTATATCCCAGCGTGATATTATTGCAGCGTATATAGGAAGCGTCTTCTATGTAATAATCGCTTGAACGCATAGAGTTCTGGTTGGGGTCTCCGTTCACAATACGCGGAATAGATGTATTGGTATTTGCGGGAAGCGTAATGGTTTCGCCGCCTGATGTAGTAAAGGTGACGGCTTTGGCGCGGAAAGCGTTTTTAATATCATCCATCTGGTTGTGCACTGCCCTTCCTGCCAGCAGTGTCTGTTTCCAGTTGTTATACACATCTATTCCCAAGTCGCCCTGCCAGAGCATGGAAAAATCAAGACCTTTATATTGCAGGTAGATGTTTAACCCGACCGAAATATCGGGGATGGACGAGCCTATGTAGGTTTTATCTTCTTCGCCTATGGAGCCGTTGCCGTCCAAATCAAGGTATTTAATATCGCCGGCGGCAGCGGCAGGTTGAAGAGGCTGTCCGTTTGCATTGACGTAGTTTGCCGCTTCTGCGTCTGTCTGGAACAAACCGTCTGTTTTTAATCCCCAAAACTGTGCCACAGGCAGTCCTACTGTAGTCTGGGTAACGTTAGCGCCATTAAACCTTGTTGACCCGCCTGCAAGAAAATCCGTATTTCCAATATTTGTTACTTTGTTTCTGTAGAATGAAAAATTCGGTGAAATGGCGTAAACAAAATCCCCGATGTTGTCCCTCCATGTTCCCTGCAATTCGATGCCCCAGTTGGTCATAGTGCCGATATTCATCATCACCGAAGGGTTTGCAAAATAAGCGCTGTTCCCCGCACTGAGTGGTAATTGCACATTAAGCAGCATGTCGGATACCTCGCGGTTATAATAATCGAAAGTTACGGTCAGTTTGTTTTTCAAAACGCTAAGGTCGAAACCGAAGCCGGCGTCACGCGTTGTTTCCCAACTAAGGTCGCGGTTGGTAATGGTTGCCGGACGGGCTGCGGGATAATTGCTGGGCGCCATATTATCATCGCCTGTAAAAGGTCCGAAGGTATAGAAATATCCGACAGAACTTACTACCGCCTGATAGGCATAATTCCCCACGCCGAGATCGCTGCCTATCCAGCCGAGCGTGGCACGCAGTTTCAGGCTGTTGAGCCATGTGGATGACCATTCTTTCATCCATGACTCGTCACTTATTCTCCATCCAATAGAGAAAGAGGGGAAATATCCCCAACGGTTGCCCTCTGCAAATTTTGAACTTTCATCCGCACGGAAATTAGCGGTAAACATATATTTCCCGGCGTAGGAATACATTACACGCGCAAGTATGGAATAATAGGCATTTGCCGATTCCGACCCGGTAGATGTTACATTGTCCTGAAATTTGTTTTCCACGCCAAAATCCGTCATTTCCTGACTGCGTCCCGAAAAACTTTTGTTAAACGATTTAAATGTTTCGCTGGTCACGCCTGCCACGCCCGAAATGGAATGTGCGCCGATTTTTTTGTCGAATGACAGCAATGCTTCGAACATTTCACGGCCATAACCGGTATTGGTTGTTTCCAGAAGATTATAATCCTGAACGCCGCCGCCGCCGCCGCTTGCCAAAACAAATCGCGGGCGGAAATGCTGGGAGCCTGACCTGCTCAGTGCATTGGTATAGGTCAGTTTAAATTTCAGCCAGTCCATTATCCTGACTTCTCCGAAAATATTGCCCATAGCGCTCAGGCTTTGCGATTTTGTTTTGTCTTCGTGAATAAAAAACGCCTGATTGGGGATATCCATTCCATCTACCATGCCTGTTTGGTAATACCCCCTGTTTACATCTTTGTTGTTTTCGTCATATACCGGCTCATTGGAGGGCAATTGCAGGGTGTTTTGCAAGGATGCCGATGACGTTGTCCGATTGTCGTTGTAGCTCAATTGTACACGTCCGCCGTATGTAAAACGCCCTTTTGTTCCCTGCACTATGGCATATAAATTTTTACCGTTGCTGCTGCGCGGGATATTTTTTCTCTTGTCAAGCGTTAATGTAGCGCCCAAGCGGTAATTCACCAATTCGCTACCGCCGCCTACTGCCAAATCATAATTTTGATAGAAATTCGGGTAAAAATATTCGTCCCACCAGTCGGTATCCGCCAGTGGCTTGCTCGGACTGGCATTGTTTGGCGGAACAACAGCATTCCATGTACCGTCAGCCTGTGCCTGCGGGGTGGCCGCATTATAGAACAGTTCGTTTACATATACGGCATAGTCGTAGGCATTAAGCATCTTGATTTTTTTCGCCGGCGAGCCTGTGCCGATATAGGTATTGAAATCTATTTTAGGCGTTCCCAGATGTCCTCTCTTCGTGGTAACCACAATCACGCCATTTGCGCCGCGTACCCCGTAAATAGCCGCCGATGCCGCGTCTTTTAATACCTGTATGGTTTCAATTTCATGTTCGTTTGGCACGGCGCCGCCTATAATACCGTCCACCACCCAAAGCGGGTCGGTATTACCGGTGATGGAACTTGTACCGCGAATACGGATTTTCCCGCCCGACACATTTACCCCAGCCACATTGCCCTGCAAGGCATTTTCAATGCCTCCCGGAACTTTCAATACTTCGGCAGCGTCCAATACGGAAATGGCAGAGGTTAAATCCGCTTTCCGCTGCGTGCCGTACCCGACTACGACTACATCTTCCAGACGACTGATTTCTTCTTCCATCATTACATCAATCCGGCTCCGGGTACCTACCGGCTGGGTGACGGTTTTGTAGCCAATGTACGAGAAAGCGAGCACAGCCCCTTCCCCTGTCACCGTAATAGTGTAGTTTCCGTCTGTGTCGGTAGTAGTGGCATTGGTCGTGCCTTGTACCAGTACGGTTACGCCAAACAATGCTCCGGCGTTATCGCTTACCGTTCCACGTACCACATTCTGCCCGCCGGTTTGCGCAAACAAACCTGCAGGAAGCATTATTAATGCACAGGCAACTGCATGGAGCAGCCTGTTTTTTAGCCTGTGTTCTTTGTTTTTTAAATCCATAAGTTGAGTTTTTAGTTAATTAATTTATTTATTTATTTTAGCCGCTTCTTAACAGCGGTTTTAAGTTTAAGGTTTGAGGTTTAAAGTTTAAAGTTTAAGGTTTAAAGTTTGAGGTTTGAGGTTTGAGGTTTAAAGTGGCTGCCTACTGCCTACTGCCACTGCCTACTGCTACTGCCTACTGCTACTACGGAATTATTGCGCTCACCGGGTCGCCCCATGGGCCGGGCTCGTTGGCGGTGTTCATCCAGCGGAAACGGTAATATACCGTTTGGCCTACCTCCGTTTGCGGATAGTTGATGAGCATCGGCGAACTGGTCTTGAAGTTCACATATACCCATTCTTCGTCGCTGGCCGGCGGGGCGCCGCCAACCTT
>JAIROQ010000209.1 GCA_031257455.1 Prevotellaceae bacterium
GAATCTCCTGCGATGACCCGCAGTCTTTCCCAAACAGCTTGCGTTTTGCAGCAGATTTCTCCACTCCGCGTGCTCGTCCCTCGCACGCTCCGGTCGAAATGACGGGGCTGGGGGCTCGTCCCTCGTGCGCGGAGCCTGCCCCGAGCGCAGTCGAGGGGGTCGAAATGACGGCAGCCCGTCATATTATCATTTTTTCTATATCTTTCCATAAGTCTTCCCATGCAGGATTTGTGGCATTTATCAGCGTTTCTTTTTTTGCCCTGTTCCATTTCTTTAATTGTGTTTCACGGTTAATTGCTTGTGTGATGTCCGTGAAATATTCATAGTAGATACAATATTCCAAATTATACTTTGTAGTAAACGAGCGCGGATTATAGTGCGTTCGATGTTCCCATACACGGCGTTGAAGATTATTTGTCACGCCAATGTACAGGGTCGTTTTATATTTGTTGGTCATTATATATATGTATCCGCCTTTTTGCATAGCTTGATTGTTTTAAAATTACCCCCGTCATTCCGAGCCCCTCGACTGCGCTCGGGGCAGGCTCTGCGGAGCGCCACCACGCCGTCATTCCGAGCCCCTCGACTATGCTCGGGGCAGGCTCTGCGTAGCGGAGTCGAGGAATCTCCCGCGTCCTGCACCCACTGCTTTGCCCCGCCCTGCGTCAGGCAGGGGATTTCTCCACTCCGCGCAGCCTGTCCCGAGCGAAGTCGAGGGATTCCTCGTGCGCTCCGGTCGAAATGACGACTTAGTTGAAAATGGAGAGTGGAGAGTGGAGAGTGGAGAATGGAGAGTGGAAAATGGCGACAGGCGCACTGTCGAAAAGTCGAATATCGAGCATCGAGTATCGAAAAATCGCGTATCGCAACCTTCGACTAAAAGAAATTATCGCTTTCCTGTATGGCCTCGTAATTGCCGTCAGCATCGCTGCCGTCACAGGCGTAGGTGGGGGGCACGCCGGGCGGTATGGCAAATTCATCCGTTGTGCGCACGTCTAATTGTTCGTCAGCAATGACTTTTTGCATAAACAGTCCCCATACAGGCAATGCCATATTTGCGCCGCCGCCCAGCGCCAGGCTTTCAAAATGTACATCGCGGTCTTCCGCCCCTACCCATACGCCCGCCGTGAGTTTCGGCGTAAAACCGACAAACCAGCCATCGGACTGGTCATTGGTGGTTCCGGTTTTTCCGGCAATCTGTCCCTCCGGAACGTAGCGGCTGCGCAGGCGGTAGGCTGTGCCTTCATTCACTACGGCCTGCATCAGGTTTACCGTAAGATAGGCTGCGCGGTCGCTCAATGCTTCCGTTTGTCTGGGCAGGAATGCCGCCAGCCTGTTTCCTGATTTATCTTCAATGCGCGTTACAAAGAACGGCTCAATATGCACGCCCCTGCTGGGAAAAGTATTATATGCACCCACCAGTTCAAAGAGCGTCAGGTCGCAGGAGCCTAAGCAGAGGGAAGGCGCCCATGGCAAATCGCTTTTCACGCCCATCTTGTGGGCTATATTTATCAATGCCTGCGGGCCGAACTGCTTCATCAGGTAAGCCGAAATGTTATTACTGCTTTTGGTCAATCCCCATTTGAGGGTAACCATTTGACCAATCCATTCCGGCTTGTCCGTGCTTTTGGGCGACCATGTGCTGTCGCCGACAATGAACGTCTGCGACACATTCAGCACCCGGTCGCAGGGCGTCATCCCCTGCTGCATGGCGAGGGTATATAAAAAGGGCTTCATCGTAGAACCCACCTGCCGGCGCGACTGGCGTGCATTATCGTATTTGAAATAGCGGTAATCGGGGCCTCCCACGTAGGCGCGGACAAAACCGGTTTGCGGCTCTATCGCCATGAACGCTACACGCAGCAGGGATTTATAATATAAAATGGAATCATGCGGCGTCATCACGGTGTCGATAGCGCCCCGCCGCCACGAAAAGACTTTCATCGGCACGGGTTCTTTGAAAGATGCTTTAATGTCTTCTTCACTGACGCCTTCCGCTTTCATCGCACGGTAACGGTCGCTGGTGAGCATCCCCTGCCGGATAATTTGCTGCACACGCTCCGGCGTAAGGTCATTGGAAAAGGGAAAATTCCGCCGGTATTTCAATTCGGCGTCAAATGTCGGTTGCAGGTCATAGCGTAAATGGGTGGTGATAGCTTCTTCGGCATACCGCTGCATACGGGAATTGACAGTAGTATAAATTTTCAATCCGTCCCGGTCAAGGTCGTAGCGGTTGCCGTCCGGTTTGAAGTTTTTGTTGAGCCACCCGTAGAGCGGGTCGGTTTCCCACGCCGCAGAGTCGTTTCTGTAATCGAGCAGGCGTTTCCCGTAACGGCTACGCACCGGCTTCTGCATATTCATGATGCGCCGCAGCATATCGCGGAAATACGGCGCCTGTCCCGACAGGTGGTCTTGCGGCTGGAAGCTCAATGTTACCGGCAATCCTTTTAACGAATCGCCTTCCGCGTCCGGCAGGTAGCCGCATTTCACCATTTGGGCAATTACATGGTTGCGGCGTATCAGGGCGCGGTCGGGATTACGCACGGGACTGTACATGGTCGGCGCATTGACTACGCCCACCAGCATGGCCGCTTCCTCAGGGTTCAGCTGTGACGGGTGTTTACCGAAGAAAGTCGAGGCCGCCGACCGGATGCCGTAAGCATTGCTGCCATAGAACACCGTATTGAAGTACATCGCAATAATTTCTTCTTTGGTGTAGTTCCGCTCAATCTTTACGGCGGTAACCCATTCTTCCAGTTTTTGCCACAGGCGTTTCCATTTATTCTGCTCGCGTTGCGAAAATAAATTCAACGCCAGCTGTTGCGAAATGGTGCTGCCGCCGCCGGAACTTTTATCGCGGAACAGCAGGGTTTTTACCGCCACGCGTCCCAGACTGAAAAAGTCAATGCCCGCATGACTGTAAAAACGCTTGTCTTCCGTAGCAACCAAAGCATTTATCAGGTAAGGGGAAAGTTCGTCATACGACACAAAAGAGCGGTTTTCGATATGAAAAGTGGCCAGCACTACGCCGTCTGATGAAATAATTTCGGTAGCCAAATTACTGTTCGGGTTTTCCAACTCTTCAAACGAAGGAATATGCCCCAACAGGCCAACTATCGTGAACAGGAGCGCTACGCCGGCTATTCCGGCCAGTACCATGCCCCAAAACCACCGGAAAATTTTCCGTATCCGGCGGTTTTTATCCGTCCCCTTATATTTATTTTTTTTTGCCATCGCTACATTTATGTATAAAAAATTATTTTTCAACCCATTTAAGCCCAAAAAACGCCCCTCTTTTAGACCTTTTCAAATACAAAATAACATAAAAAATTTGGAATATACCTTATTTTATCACTTACTTTGTAAAAAAATTGTTGAATTGTTGAATTGTTGAATTGTTGATTTGCTTATTTGTTGATTTGGCATGTATATATATTCGTTTGAAAAATTAGAGGTGTGGCAGCTTGCCCGCAGGCTGGTTAAGGTAATTTATGAACTTACGGCATTTTTTTCAACCGAAGAAAAATACGGATTATCCAGTCAATTGAGGCGAGCAAGCGTATCTGTTCTGTCGGATATAGCAGAGGGGGCGTCCCGCAGTTCATTAAAAGAACAATGTTATTATCTGGAAAGAGCTTACGGTTCGTTGATGGAAATATATTCTCAATTATGTATTGCAATGGATTTATCTTACATTACGCAAGAAAAATCAGATACTGTAAATTTATTGATACGGGAATTATCTAATAAATTAAATTCATTACGAAATACCTTTAGGAAGAAGATAATTCAGCAACAATAACACCAATCAACCAATCAACAATTCAACAATTCAACAATTCAACAATTCAACAGTTCAACAATTCAACAAATCAACAAAAACAAAATATGCAAGAAAATTTAGTTATCGTAGAATCGCCGGCAAAAGCCAAAACGATTGAGAAATTTTTAGGGAAAGATTTCTTGGTAAAATCAAGTTTCGGTCATATTCGCGACCTGTCAAAAAGCAAAAAAGATAACCGGTTGGGCATCGACATCAAGAATAATTTTGAACCCGACTACATCGTATCGGAAGATAAATTAAAGGTGGTAGCCGAATTGAAAAAATTAGCCAAGCAGGCGAAAACCGTATGGCTCGCTTCCGATGAAGACCGCGAAGGGGAAGCCATTGCATGGCACTTGATGGAAACATTGAAATTAGACCCGGAAAAAACCAGACGCATCGTATTTCACGAAATCACCAAAGACGCCATCCTTCACGCTATTCAAAATCCCCGCGCGGTGGACATGAACCTCGTGAATGCACAACAGGCACGCCGCGTACTCGACCGGCTGGTGGGTTTTGAAGTATCGCCGGTATTGTGGCGGAAAGTGAAAGAAGGCTTGTCGGCCGGGCGCGTACAGTCCGTTGCCGTGCGCCTGATTGTGGAACGCGAACGCGAAGCGTTGAACTTTCAGGCTACATCGTCATTCAAGGTCAGCGGCCTCTTTGAACCGGCAGATGAGAAAAAATTCAAGCTCAGAGCCGAACTTTCCGAAAAATTCAAAGACGAAAATACGGCGCAGCAATTTTTAGAAAAATGTAAAACGGCAACCTATACGGTACGGGCGATTGAAAAAAAACCGGCGAAGAAAATGCCGGCGCCCCCTTTTACTACGTCCACGCTGCAACAGGAAGCCTCGCGCAAACACGGTTTTTCCGTCAGCCAAACCATGAGCATCGCGCAACGCCTCTACGAAGCCGGATGGATTACCTATATGCGTACCGACTCCACCAACCTTTCGGAAATGGCGCTGCACAGCGCAAAGAACGCTATCGAACAGTTATTCGGGAGCAATTATTCCAAAACCCGCCGGTATGCTACCAAAACCAAAGGCGCACAGGAAGCGCACGAAGCCATCCGCCCGACTTACATGGAGCGGACGGATATTGAAGGTTCCGCTCAGGAACGTAAATTGTACGACCTGATTTGGAAACGCGCTATTGCATCGCAAATGGCGGAAGCGCAACTGGAAAAAACGGAAATAACTATCGGCGTTTCCACTGCCCCGCAAACCTTTCAGGCGCGTGGGGAAGTGATTTTATTCGATGGGTTTTTAAAAGTATATATGGAAACCAACGATGACGAACCGGAAGACCAAAGCGACAGCGGGCTGTTGCCGCCATTGAAAAACAATCAGTCGCTGGAAGCGTTGGAGATTACGGCTACCGAGCGTTTCTCGCAACGCCCGCCGCGCTACACCGAAGCAAGTCTGGTGAAACGATTGGAAGAATTGGGCATCGGGCGGCCTTCGACCTATGCGCCGACCATTACCACGATTATCAATCGCGGCTACGTAGCCAAAGAAGACCGTCCGGGAGTGGAACGTAAATACATCCAATGGCTGTTGCAAAAAGGCAACCTCGCCAAGAAAATACTGACGGAAATTACCGGCGCGGAAAAATCGAAACTCTTCCCGAGCGACATCGGGATGCTGGTAAACGATTTCCTGAACGAATATTTCCAAAATATCGTGGACTACGGCTTCACGGCGAATGTGGAAGAAGAATTTGACGAAATCGCCGAAGGAAAACTGCAATGGAATAAAATGATTGGCAAATTCTACCAGCCGTTCCACACCAACGTAACCGAAACATTGGAAACCTCGCGCATCATGAATGCCGAGCGGATTTTAGGGCAAGACCCGAAAACCGGCAAAACCGTGTCTGTCCGCATTGGCCGCTACGGCCCGCTGGCGCAGCTGGGTGCGGCTGACGATGAAAAAAAGCAGTTCGCTTCCCTGCTAAAAGGACAGTTAATAGAAACCATCACGCTGGAAGAAGCCTTGAATTTATTTGAACTTCCCCGTATAGTCGGCGCTTACGAAAACAAAGACATCACGGCGGCTATCGGGCGTTTCGGGCCGTATGTCCGCATCGGGTCGGAGTTTGTTTCCCTCAAAAAGGAAGACAATCCCTACACCGTAACCATTGAACGCGCTATTGAACTGATTGAAGAAAAACGAAAAAAAGACCGCGAAAAACATATCAAGGTATTCGAAAAAGAAGATATACAAATCCTGAATGGCCGCTTTGGGCCTTACATCGCGCATGCCGGCAATAATTACAAAATCCCGAAAGACGCCGACCCCGCAAAATTAACGCTCAAAGAAAGCTTGGCCATCATTGACTCGCAAAAAGATAAAAAGCGGAAAACGAGGAAACGTAATTAGTGGTTAATGGTTAATGGTTAATGGTTAGTGGCGCAAGCGCAGTGGCGTCAGCCAAAATAGTCAATAGTCAATAATTAAATAGTCAATCAAAATAGTCAATAGTCAATAATTAAATAGTCCATTTTTTTTGTATCTTTGCGGGGAAATACAGTTTCAGTATGGAAATGATTAAAAAAATAATGCATGCGCAACAGCTTTTACCGGTAATGCCCCTGCCGGCACAAATGCAAAACATCCGTGTGGAAGTAATCGTTTTGCCGGTAGTT
>JAIROQ010000010.1 GCA_031257455.1 Prevotellaceae bacterium
CTTCTTTGACGTATTGGAATTGATATATTAAAAATATATCGCTTTAACTTTTATTCTGCGAGATCTTCGAAATCGCGAAAATTTCAATCACACATGAATAATAAGTCGAAGCAACCATACCAAGAGTGGATATGGATTGTTTTACTTATTTGTGTGATGGGTTTTCGCGAACCTCGAAGATCGATAAGTACAATACCCATGTCCATTTCTGTTTTTTAGTGGAATAAGGGAAAAATCACAGTAAAAGTTGAAGACCTGAATTTCGGAGAGTGTATAACAACGCATTCTGCAATGATTGGCAGCGAATAAAAAATCGTAGCACGAAGATATATTTTAGATTACACGGATTTTGTTTTTTTGATTACGCGGATTTATACGGATTATGCGAATTATATAGCAGTAAAGAGGTGTTTTGTACAAAGAAAAAGTTTGTGTTTGACAGATACAAAACGCCTCCGAAACTGCAAAAAAGTTAAGAGTGCTTATGCATTAAATCTTTAAATTTTTAAACCTTAAATTATAATAATTATGAGAACAAAAATTTTCTTTCTTTTCGCAATGCTTGCCAGCACAGCAGCAAGCGCACAGGTAACAAACGTTGAACCTGTCAGTGCAAATTATGCAAACAAAACCGTGTCTTTCCGCGTGTGGTGGAATGCCGGCTCACGGGATGCTACACACCTTTCCAAAGTTTGGCTGTGGGTGGACTACATCACTGTAAACAGTGACAACACCACTTCGGGCAATTCGTGGACACGCGCCACTGTGGGAACTGTTTCCGGCGGTGTAACTTCTTACGACGGCAGCTACCGGAATGGTTTTTGGTTGGAAGGTAATGCCTCCACCAATTACAGCGCTACGCTCACAGTACAACTGACCAATGTCCCTGCCAAATTCAACTGGTGCGCTTACGTATCCGATTGCCCGCCGAATGTAACGGCGGCTAATGGAACTTATACTTTCAAAGGTACGCCGCCGTTTACATTGATAGCCGCTAATGGTACAACTTCTCAAACGGTAACCGGCAACACGCTCGCCGCTTCGGCATTGACTATTACGCCTACCACAATAAAAGATAAAACAGAATGTCCGGGTATTTTTTGCATTTATTCCGGCAGCGATTTATACATTGACGCTACGCATCTTTGCCAGCAGCGCACCAGCGGCGCAAAAAACTGGGAAGCATGGATAAAAGACAGTCGGGATAATAAAATATATCAAATAGCACAATTGTCAACAGGGCTTTGGACTATGGATGATTACTTAAACTATAAAAATCATACGGCTGTAGTAAATGAATTGTGTTCTAATGCAGACCCCAATGGCACGGAGTATTGGCGGAACATATTAGCAACCACTTATGCTACGCTTTGTCCGAATGGATGGCGATTGCCAACAACAGTTGAATACACAACTACCGTAAACGAATGGATTACGCATTTGGATAAAATCTTTCAAACTACCGGTGAAACCATTTGGGCCAATGGAAGGGGCTACTATTGTAACATGCAATCTGGATTTACTGCATATATAACAGTAGACTGCATTGGACTTGGCACGTATGGCCACCGAATCTGCAAAATGCCACCCCCCGGATGTGGGAGTGACGTGCTGGTGCCCTGTGGAACATACACCTCTGGTACCAATTCGACTACCCGCTTTAGCGGCTATGCACGTTGCGTGCGTGATTAATGTTTTTTTAGTAAAACTGATTTATTATTATCAAGCAATTATACCTCATTAAATCTTTGAATTTTTAAATCTTTAAATCTTCAAATCCCCTTCCATCCCTGTGCCGTCAGTTCTATGGCCTGGTTGTCGGGCGTGAGGAGGTATGCGCCTTCGGATGCATCGCACAGATGCCCGATGATATCGATGTTCGGCAGTTCCTTTTGGATAGTGTCGTGCATCGTAACCGGCGCGGTGAACAGCAGTTCGTAATCGTCTCCGCCGTGCAGGGCGGCAGTAACCGCGTCAATGTGTATTTCGTCTGCAAAGCGGAATGTTTCCGATGCAATGGGCAGGCGTTCCAAATAAATGCGCACGCCGCATTCCGATTGCTTGCACAGGTGCAGTACATCCGATGCCAGCCCGTCACTCACATCAATCATTGACGTGGGGACAATAGGACATTGCGCCAGCATGTCGATAATATCTTTGCGCGCTTCGGGTTTTAAGTGGCGTCTCAAAATATAGTCGTATCCTTCGAGTTGCGGCTGTTTCTGCGGGTTTCCGGCGAATATGCGCTTTTCGCGTTCGAGCAGTTGCAAGCCCATATAGGCCGCGCCCAAGTCGCCGGTAAGACACAGCAAGTCGGTTTTTTTCCCGCCGGAACGGTACGTCATTTTCCCTTCCGCCGCCTCGCCGATAGCGGTAATGTGCAATGCCAGCCCGGTTAAAGAAGTAGTCGTATCGCCGCCTGCCAGGTCCAGCCCGTAGTGTTCACAGGCGATTTTCACGCCGGCATACAGTTCTTCGATATCTTCCACAGCAAAGCGTTTGGATAGACCGATGGAAAGCAGGATTTGACGCGGTGTGGCGTTCATTGCATAAATATCGCTGACGCCTGCCGTGACTAATTTATAGCCGAGATGTTTCAGCGGCGTATAGGTTAAATCGAAATGGATGCCTTCCAGAAATAATTCGGCAGACACTACTGTTTCTGCGTTTTTGTAGCGGATGACCGCCGCATCGTCTCCAATGCCTTTCACGGTGGAAGGTTGTTTGAGTTCAATGATTTTTGACAGCCTGTCAATCAGCCGGAATTCGCCAAGCGCAGTAATAGCCGTTTTTTCGGATGTTTTCATTATGCATTTTTTTTACAAAAATAGCTTAATTTTTCGTATCTTTGTTGCCGTTGAAATAAAAATAATATGTGGCTACATTTGGATATTCAAGAGATATTGACGGCATTCATGGTGCTTTTCGCGGTAATAGATGTTTCCGGTTCTATTCCTATTTTTGTTAATTTATCCGGTTCGGGGAAAAAAATTCATGCCGGGCGTGCGGCGTCCCTTTCGCTGGCGTTAGTGGTGTTATTTCTTTTTGCAGGCGAGGGCGTGTTAAAATTATTCAGTACGGATATTGCTTCGTTTGCGGTCGCCGGCTCGTTGATACTTTTTGCCCTTGCCATTGAGATGACGCTTGACGTCGAGTTGTTCCGCAATACCGCGCCGGCAGGATATACGACATTTATCCCGATAGTATTCCCGTTAGTGGCCGGTCCCGGCACTTTAACCACGACCCTGTCGCTGCGGGCGGAATGCCACACCGCCAATATTATTATTGCCATCGCCATGAATATGGCTATCCTCTATTTCGTGTTGAAAAAAACGCATGTAGTGGAAAGGATTATCGGCAAAGGCGGTATTTATGTATTGCGGAAATTTTTCGGAATTATTTTAATCGCCATGTCCGTACGGCTGTTTGTTTCCAACATCAGCGTACTGCTTGGCTGAACTGTTGAGTTGTTGAACTGTTGAGTTGTTGAACTGTTGAGTTGTTGAGCTGTTGAGCTGTTGAACTGTTGAGTTGTTGAACTGTTGAACTGTTGAACTGTTTATTGGCTGATGCCAAATCAACAAATAAACAAATAGGCGTTGCACGCAACGCCCCTACAATAAACAAATAAACAATTCAACAAATAAACAATTCAACAACTCAACAAATAAACAAATAAACAATTCAACAATTCAACAAATCAACAATGGAATGGCTTAATAATCTTTTGTGGAATGACGGGGTAGCACATACCATATTGCTGCTTGCACTGGTAATTACGGCAGGTATCCTGCTCGGGAAAATAAAAATAGGCGGCGTCTCGTTAGGCATTACTTTTATTCTGTTTGCCGGCATTGCCATGAGCCATTTCGGATTTCGCGCCGACCACCATGTGCTGCATTTCGTCAAGGAATTCGGATTAATTCTTTTCATTTACGCCATAGGCTTACAGGTGGGGCCGGGCTTTTTTTCTTCCTTCAAAAAAGGCGGATTAACATTAAACCTGTTAGCTGCCGGCATTGTACTTTCCGGCGTGGGAATTACGGTTCTCCTGCATCTCGCCGGGCATATCCCGATGCCGGCTATGGTGGGCGTATTATCGGGCGCGGTAACCAATACCCCGGGATTGGGCGCGGCGCAGGAGGCTTACATCGGCGTAACCGGCGCGGGAAATCCGTCTATTGCGCTCGGCTATGCGGTAGCCTATCCGCTGGGCGTAGTCGGGATTATTCTTTCGATGCTGCTGCTGCGTTATATTTTCCGCATCAACCTGTCGAAAGAAAACGAGCGGCTGGCGGCGATGGAAGCGGATAATAAAAACGCCGTATGCCTGCTTTCGCTGGAAGTGAAGAACCCCGACCTTTTCGGCAAGGACATAAAAACCATTTTGGAACTGACGGGGCGGAAAATTGTCATTTCACGCGTATGCCATGCCGAAGGGAAAATAGAACTGGCCTCGTCAAAAAGCATCCTCCACGAGGACGACAAGGTGCTTGTGATTACTACCCCCCGCGACCGTGAGGCGGTAACCGGCCTCATCGGGCGGGCGATTGAAATGAGCAACGAGCAATGGAATAAATTGAGTTCCGATTTTGTGTCGCGGCGAATACTGGTGACCCTCTCCGAAGTATCGGGAAAAACGCTTGCACAACTTAATTTGCGCAACCGCTTCGGCGTAAACATCACCCGCGTCAACAGGGCGGGCATTGACTTGATTGCACGTCCGACACTGGCATTGCAAATGGGCGACCGCGTAATGGTTGTCGGCACGCTGGACGCTATTGCCGGCGTGGAAAAAGTATTGGGTAACCAATTGAAACGCCTCCGCGAACCCAATTTGATACCGATATTTACCGGCATCTTTTTAGGCGTATTACTGGGCAGTATTCCATTCGTCATTCCCGGTATCCCGCAACCCGTAAAGCTGGGACTGGCAGGCGGGCCGCTCGTGGTGGCTATCCTGATAAGCGTATTCGGCCCCAAACTCAAACTGGTTACTTACGCGACCATGAGCGCCAACCTGATGCTGCGCGAGATAGGAATCAGCCTGTTCCTTGCCTGCGTGGGACTGGAAGCCGGCGAGCAGTTTATAGAAACTGTCCGCCACGGCGGCCTGCTGTGGGTCGGACTGGGCGTTATCATTACCGTTGTACCTCTCTTCGTATTCGGCATTATCGGGAAAAAATGGTGTAAACTGAATTACTTTTCCCTGATGGGGCTGCTTGCCGGAAGCACTACCGACCCGCCTGCGCTCTCCTATGCCGTAGCCACTGCCGGACATGATACCCCTTCGATAAGCTATGCTTCGGTCTATCCGCTGACCATGTTTTTACGGGTGCTGTCGGCGCAATTGCTGATAGTGTTTTTCGTATGAAAGCGCCGGCGGCTTAAATCAAATCTTTTCGTATCTTCGCATCATAAAAACTATTCGACTTATGGTAACCATAAAAGAAATTACATCGAAAAAAGAACTGAAACAGTTTGTCCGGTTTCCTTTTTCGCTATATAAAGACCATCCTTTTTGGGTGCCGCCGCTCCTGATGGACGAAATGAAAACGCTGGACAAAACGCGTAACCCGTCATTTGAATTCAGTGAAGCAGCCTATTTTTTAGCTTACAAGGAAAACAAACCGGTCGGCCGTATCGCCGGTATCATTAACCACAAAGCCAACGAGCAGTGGAACGACAAGCGTACGCGCTTCGGATGGCTGGACTTTACGGATGACGAAGAAGTATCGCGCGCCTTGCTGGAAACAGTGGAAACATGGGGCAAAAACAAAGGGATGACCGGTATCCACGGGCCGCTGGGCTTTACCGACTTCGACCCCGAAGGCATGCTCATCGAGGGATTTGACAAAATGCCGTCCATTGTGGGCAAGTACAATTATCCCTATTACCCCGTGCATATCGAGAAACTCGGTTATGTGAAATCGGTGGACTGGGTACAGTACCACTTCCCTGCCTCGCAGCCGGTGCCGGAAAAAGTGGAGCGCATCAACCGCATCATTACCCAAAAATACAACCTGCGTACCTGCATTTTCAAAACCCGCAAAGAAACGGTGTCCTATGCCCGGAAATTATTCGATACGGTGAATAAATCGTTTGCCGGCATCTATGGCTTCTCCTCGCTTACGCAAAAACAGGTGGATTATTATGTGCAGAATTTCTTTTCCTTCATCCGTCCCGAGCTGGTTTGCTATGTGCTCAACGAGCAGGATGAGGTAATCGGGTTCGGGGTGAACATGCCCACCCTGTCGCATGCCTTCCGGAAAGCAAAAGGACGGATATTCCCGTTCGGGTGGGCTTATATGCTGCATGCCCTCTACCGCTACGACACCATCGATTTATACATTAACGGCGTGCATCCCGACTGGCATAACCGCGGTATTCATTCGCTGTATTACGTGGCATTGAATAATGAATTTATCCGGCACGGCGTCAAAACCGCCATCGCCACCCCGCAGCTGGAAAGCAATATCAATGCGGTCGGCATCTGGGACAACTACGAAAAAGAACTCTACATGCGCACCCGATGCTACATTAAGAATTATGATGATGTGATGATGTGATGATGTGATGATGTGGAAATGTGCTAATGTGACTAATTGGGCTGACGCCACTGCGCCTGTCGCCACTCATAATTCATAATTCATACCTCATACCTCATAATTCATACCTCATAACTAAAAAACATTTTCCATTCTCCACTCTCCACTAAAAAAATCTCCCCCAAAAAGCAGCAAAAAATAACCCCTTAAAAAATTGACCGCCAAGGGCAACAAAAGCCCAAAATCATTAATTTTTCACGAATTTCCCAGCGTATAGATGCGCAAAATTTAAAAAAAATTTAGCCAATATCTCCTGAACTGTTGCATTTTTAAAAAATTTACTATCTTTGTACCGATTTTAATTATGTTAGTTAAAATCG
>JAIROQ010000071.1 GCA_031257455.1 Prevotellaceae bacterium
TTTGTACCGATTTTAATTATGTTAGTTAAAATCGGCAAAATGGGATGCCTGACGAACAAAGGATTATAGAAGACGAGAAAGAAAAGGGTACGAAAAAAGGGGAAGAAAAAGAAAAAAAAGCGGCACGAAAAAAGAATTTATCCCCTGAAAGAACAAAGAAATCAATCGTTAGCAGAAATTAGATGTGGGTATGAATAGGGGTATGAAAAGTGTGGAAATTATCAAAAAGGCAAAACGTAACTGATACAAACCCAGTACACAAAAAATGTGCGACCATGAATAGACAACTTAATAAAAATGTGGAAAATTAAAATATTAGAGGCGATTTTAACTAACATAATTAAAATCGGTACAAAGATAGTAAATTTTTTAAAAATGCAACAGTTCAGGAGATATTGGCTCATTTTTTTTTAAATTTTGCGCATCTATACGCTGGGAAATTCGTGAAAAATTAATGATTTTGGGCTTTTGTGGGGGTTGGGGGTCAATTTTTTAAGGGGTTATTTTTGCTGCTTTTAGGGGGGGAGATTTTTTTAGTGGAAAGTGGAGAATGTTTTTTAGTTGTAAGTTGTAAGTTGTAAGTCGTAAGTTGCGGCAAGCGCAGCGGCGTAAGCCAAATCATACTTCATACCTCAAGTCGTCATTCCGAGCGGAGCGTAGCGAAGTCGAGGAATCTCCTGCGATGCCCCGCTGTCTTTCCCAAACAGCTTGCGTTAGGGAGTAGATTTCTCCACTCCGCGCACTCATTCTTCGTGCGCTCCGGTCGAAATGACGGGTTAGTTGAAAGTGGAGAGTGGCAACAAGCGCAGTGGCGCAAGCCAACTCATACTTCATACTTCATACCTCATACTGGATTGCTTCGCTTCGCTCGCAATGACGCAGTGGCGCAAGCCCAAATCCGTAAATCCGTAAATCCGTAAATCCGTAAATCCGTAAATCCCCCAACCTCTCTATTATTTTTTGTATTTTTGCAATCCATAAACAGAAAATGTACCATTATTATGACCTTGATAAAATCCATTTCCGGCATTCGCGGAACCATTGGGGGGCAGGCGGGCAAAGCGCTGACGCCAATTGACCTTGTGAAATTTTCAGCGGCTTATGCCGGTTGGCTTCGGCAACGCAGACAGGGCAAACTCAAAGTAGTGGTCGGGCGCGATGCGCGTATTTCCGGCGAAATGGCGCAGCGTATAGTGTGCGGAACGCTTATGGGCTGCGGCGTGGATGTGATTTATCTCGGGTTGGCGACCACGCCGACCACAGAACTTGCCGTCATATACGAGCAGGCCGATGGCGGTATTATCCTTACGGCGTCACATAATCCGGAAGAATGGAATGCGTTGAAACTGTTAAACGGTCAGGGCGAATTTTTAGACGCCGGCGCCGGCAATGCCTTGCTGCAACTTGTAGAACAGAATGCCTGCGTGTTTGCGGAAACGGATGCACTGGGTACGCTGACCGAAAATAATACCCATACCGACCGTCATGTGGAAGCCGTGCTGAATTATCCGCTGGTGGATGTGGAAGCGATTTACAGGGCGGGGTTCAAGGTCGTGGTGGACGCGGTCAATTCGGTGGGCGGCATTGCCATTCCAAAACTGTTGGCGGCGTTGGGCGTGGAGACAGTTCCGCTGTTTTGCGAGCCCACCGGCCGGTTTGCGCATACGCCCGAGCCACTGCCGCAAAACTTAACTGGATTAGCCAAAAGCGTAGTCGCGGAAAATGCGCAATTGGGCATTGCCGTTGACCCGGATGTTGACCGTCTGGCATTGGTTTGCGAAGACGGCAGCCTATTCGGCGAAGAGTACACATTGGTCGCGGTGGCTGATTATATATTGTCGCGCCGTCCGGGCAATACGGTATCGAACCTGTCGTCATCGCGGGCTTTGCGCGATGTGACGGAAGCGCATGGCGGCAATTATTTTGCTTCGGCAGTAGGCGAAGTGAATGTGGTAGCCGAAATGAAACGGGTACAGGCGGTCGTTGGCGGCGAAGGCAATGGCGGCGTCATTGTCCCCGATTTCCACTATGGCCGCGATGCCTTGATTGGCGTGGGATTGTTCCTGTCGCATCTCGCGCACGAAAAAATTGCCTGTTCGCAGTTACGCGACCGTTATCCGGTTTATTTTACTTCCAAAAATAAAGTGGAACTTACGCCGGACACCCATGTGGATGCGCTGCTGGAAAAAATGAAAAAACAGTTTGCATCGCAACGTATCACCGACAGTGACGGCGTGCGTATTGATTTTGACAGCGAAAAAAAATGGGTGCACCTGCGCAAATCCAATACCGAACCCATTATCCGCATTTACGCGGAAGCGCCTGACGAAGCGGCGGCCACTGCGCTCGCCGCAGAGGTCATGCATGGCATAGCCATATCATAGCTTGAAACCAACCAGACAAAGCAATATAATATGAAACGAACAAAAAAATCTTCCATTCTTTGTTTCCGGAGATGGAAGCGAAAGTCATATGCCGCTTTCGCGAGCTTGGGAAAAGTAGTTAAAATCGGCGTGATTTGCGTAACGTATTCGCTCATCACCATGCGCGCCCAGCCGACATTGGCGCAGAGCGTGCCGGGAATTATCGCCAAAGACACGCTTCGTGAACTTGACGAAGTATCCATTACCGGTGAACGACCTCCGCAATTCCGTTCGCTGATGCATGTGGTGGCGGTCATCACCCGCAGCGACATTGAGCGAGCGGCCGTACACAATCTCTCCGACCTGCTGCGCTATGTCGAAGGAGTTGACATCCGCGCACGCAGCCCCCAAAATGTGCAAGCCGATATTTCCCTCCGCGGCGGCGCTTTCGACCAGACGGTCATCCTCCTCAACGGCGTCAACATCACCGACCCGCAAACCGGACACCATTCACTCAATATCCCCGTGAACCTTGAAAATGTAGCACGCATCGAAGTCCTGCAAGGCCCCGGCGCATGGACTTTCGGCGCGGTGGCTTATAGCGGCGCAATAAATATTGTTACCGGCCTCTCGGACGCATCCGGTGCAACCATCGGGCTGGCGCAGGGGATGCACGAGTTCCAAAATTATAATGCCGCAGGTACGCTTGCATCCGGGCCTTTCCGCGCAGCCGTGTCTGCCGATAAAAGCAAGAGCGCCGGTTTTGCCGCCAACACCGATTTTGATATTGATAATGTCTATGCGCAACTCCGCTATACCCTGCCCCACGGCGTCCTCAACGGGCAATTCGGTTACCAGAATAAAGATTTCGGCGCTAATAATTTTTACGGGCCGGAATACCCGACCCAGTATGAGCATACGCGCACGTTCCTGTCGAGCCTGCGATACAATATCGACAAACGCCGGTGGGGTGCGGCGGCGACTGTTTATCACCGGCAACATCAAGACCGGTATGAACTGTTTCGCAGCAACCCCGCGCCGTGGTATACCGGCCCGAACTATCACCGTACCGATGTAGCGGGGGCGTTGGTACAGTTCGATTATATCAGCCGGCTCGGGACTACTACCGCCGGAATGAATGTCCGGTACGAACATATTTACAGTAATAATTTGGGCGAGCCTTTAACAACGCCCGTAGCTATTAAAGGCGAAGACGCTTTCTATACGCTTGAAAAAACGCGTAACCATTTTAGCGGATTTTTGCGGCATACCCTGCATGTACAAAAATTCCACGCCACGCTCGGTTTGATGGGCGCGGGGAATAATGCCTTCGGTTTTCGCGGGTATGCCGGCGGCAATCTGGCGTATGATATTACGCCCCAATGGCAATTGAATGCCGCCGCGAGCAACAGTTACCGGTTGCCGACTTTTACCGATTTATATTACCACGCCGGCCAGCAGCGCGGTTCCATTGACCTGAAACCCGAAGAAGCCATTAACGGGGAACTTGCCCTGCGCTACCGGCACGGCTACTGGAGCGCGGCGGCGCTGGGATTTTTCCGTTACGGTTACCAGACCATCAGCTGGGTATTCAAAGACGACCAGATGTGGCATGCGGAAAATATTACCCATATCGTCACCTATGGCGGAAACCTGCACATAGCCTGTGCGCCGCAACAGCGGTTTTTCAAAAAGGCGGCGCTGCATTACGCCTATTTATATGCCGACCCGGAATTAGACGAATCCGTCAGTTATACCATTGAACAGATGACCCACCAAATCACCGGGACATTGCAACATGGCATCTGGCGGCAGCTTTCGGCAACATGGCAACTGGCGTACCGGCAACGCGCCGGCGCTTATACGTCATACAACGCCGCCACCGGCGTCTATGCCGCCGCCGTTCCTTTCGCGCCTTTTTGGTTATGCGACTTAAAAATTTATTGGGACGCCGCCCACTATACCGTCTTTGTGGAAGCGACCAATTTATTCGACCATCCTTACTTCGATTTCGGCAACATCCCCCAGCCCGGACGGTGGCTGAAAGCAGGAATTACAATAAAAATTAAAAGTTAAAAACTAAGAGTTAAGAGTACAGACGCACTAAATCTTTGAATCTTTGAATTTTTAAATCTTTAAATTAAAAAGGCCGGCCTTTTGTGAAAGGCTGGCCTGATTATGAATTAATTTATCTATGATGCCCTCGACTAATTCCAACCGGTGGTTTGGGTAAGCGTATAGCCTTGCGACTTGTATAAATCAATTTGGTTTTTACCCACAGGGGACAAATATACCCTGTCCGTAAAATCATCCCTGTCGGCTACGCCTTCCGGCAGGTAATAGCCAACCATGTCGGCGGCATTGCTGCCGTTGAAGGTAACAATCGACCCATCCGCTTTCTGGACTTTGGTGATACCCACTTTCGTGTCGGCAACCAGTTCGGGAATTTCATTCGGAATATCTACCCAGATACCCCTCAAGATGTCCGGTTTCACAGAGCCTTTCATGTAGTGGAGTTTCTTCCAACGTTTGATGTCTAACAGGCGCGCCGGTTCCCCGTATAATTCCATGCGGCGTTCGCGGCGGATTTCCCAAATCAACTGCGGGATGTCGGTATCACGCGTGGGGTCATTCGGTAAGGCGCCCAATGACAAATGGGGAGTTTTAACCACGCCTTTGTTGGTAGCTACGGCATCCAGCGGCCGGTCGCGAAGCTTGTTGATGGATTTATCAATGTCGGTTTGCGTTACTGCTGCACCACCCAATTGCGCCAATTCCGCTTTTGCTTCAATCCAGTTCAACAGGATTTCCCCATAGCGGATAACCGGTGCGTCATTGGTGTTGGTGTTACTCGTGTATTTGGCAGGAATAGGCGGCGTTAAAGTCGGCCCAGTTCTGTCCACAAATTTGGTGGTGAACAGCAATGCTGCCGCTTTGGGGTTTAACTGCTCATAGAATGAAGATTCAAAGCGCGGATCGCGGGTTTTGATTAAATTTTGCAGGTCGAATTTATCGGCATCCACTACTGTTGAGGCTTGCCAAACCTGTCCATCATTGCAAAGGAACGCTTTTACTACATCCAGGTTGGCCGACTGGTCTTGGGCTTCGTAGGAGCAATTGTAAGAGGCTACGCAGTGCATGACTAAAGTAGCTTCATAATGCCGGTACATGATACATTCCGTATTTCCCGCCAGGCTTTCGGAGCCGAAAAGCGTGCGCATATCCGTAACGATGTCATATTTGCCCGAATTTATCAAGTACTCGGCGGCTTCTACGGAAAAATCCAAGAATTTCTTTGCACGCGTGTTATCATTGTTATGGTATTTTTGCCACGTGCCTTCAAACAGCATCCAGCGCGAAATAAAGGCGGCCGCTACATACCTGTTCAGGTACTGGTTTCCGTCTGCTTCCCGGAGGTTTTGGAGAACATATTTAAATTCATTATATACGTTATCCATTACCTCGTTGCGCGGCGTACGGTCTTTGTAGAGGATATCTTTTTCAGCCGTAGAAAATTCTTGTTCGTAATACGGCACATCACCGAAAACGCTTACCAGCCGGCAATAGTCTAAGGCCTTAAAGAACCGCGCTACCGCCAGCCAGTGGCTCGTAGCCTCTGCCGTAAGGATACCTTGCATCTTTGTTTCAATACGATTAATCATCAGGTTGGCTTTCCGTATCCAACCGAAATACCATGTAGGGCCGGCGTATTGCGTCAGCCATGCAGCCCCTGTAGTAGTAGCGGCGTTAGAACCTCTGGAACTGGGTACTTCGATTTCAAACAGGGATTGTACATTTTTCTGCACAACGTCATCGCTGAAAATATACCCTTTGAAGTGGGAGTAATCCAACGTCCAGCTGGAATTGTATCCTACAAAGAACTGGGCGTAAAATTCATTGGCAAACAAGCGCAAATTGCTTTCCTGAAACCAGTAGGTCTCGTCGTCCGGACTGTTGAGTTGCGGACGGTCTAACAGGTCGTTGCAATTCCAGCAGAGGAACAGCGGCAATAGCGCAAAGAACAATATTATTTTTTTCATTATCATATTATTTTTCATAATTCGTTTTTTTTAGAAAGTTAATTGAATACCAAACGACACGTTTTTGAACATGGGCGCGCCCACGCCGGTACGGCTGGAATTGTAGTCTGAAGTATTCCACATCGAATAGCCGGTAATTACTTCGGGGTCTACAGGCAAGCCGTTTAAATGGTCAAACGTAAGGATATTTTCCAATGCCATGTACACGCGCGCTTTGCTCAAATAGATTTTGCGCGTCAGGTGTTCCGGCAAGGTATAGCCCAACGTGATGTTCTTCAACCGTAAATAGGCCATATTTAACAAATAACGGTCTTGCACATGTGTATTGTTAATGGCGCTATTGCCGTACGCTACAGCATTGATACCGTATGGGCGAGGATAGAAGGCATCGGTGCGGTCTTCGCGCCAGAAGTCGCCGGCAATGGCTTGCGCCATGGCGCCGTCCGACGGGTTATAACCGGGAATGACCAATGAGCCGTCTCCCCAGATTTCCCGTTTACCCACTCCCTGGAAGAACACAGAGAAATCGATGCCCTTATAATCGGCTCCCAAGCGGAAACCATACTGGTAGCGGGGCGTTGAATTACCGATAACGGTCAAGTCACCCGGGTCGTCTTCCGTGCCGCTGCCGTTGTTAATGCGTTTATCACCGTTCAGGTCTTTGTATTTCACATCGCCGGGTCCAAACCGGAAATTGGCGGAATTTTGTACAAACACCTGGTACACCGGGTCAGTTCCTTTGAGTTTGTTCATCGTCTTACCGTCCACTACAATAGTTTGAATAGTGCCATCGGCGTTGTATTCAAAGTCGCCGGCCTGGTACAGGCGTTCGGTTTGGTAGCCCCAGATATCGCCGTAGCGTTTCCCTTGATAGAATACCGAACTGGTAATGGTTTTGGTAGCTTCTTCAGGATAACCGGTAATATCGGTAATGGCATCCGCAAAGGTGGCCATCGCATTTATTCCAATGCCGTTGGCAAACCGGTGGCTAAAATCTATCGTAATTTCCAAGCCTTTCGTCCGCAATTCACCGTAATTGCCTACAGACGGTGCAGCGCCGAAAGCTTGCGGCAAGGTAACGCCGGGGGTAATCATATTGCGGGTATAGCGTTGATACCAGTCAAACGTAATGCCCAATTCATTGTTCAAAAAGCGGGCGTCTATCCCGAAGTCCAGCGTTTCAAAGTCCTGCCACGTGATATTGCCGTCCACCATGCCCGGCGTAGCATACTGGGTAAACCGCGTTGTTCCATCCAGCCAGGTAGTATTGCCGGAAGTAAGCGTAGGTACATATAAAGACGAGGATACGGACTGGTCGCCGATAGTTCCCCACGACCCCCTGAATTTTAGGGTACTCAACGCGGGTTTAGCCCATTCCATAAAGGCTTCTTCGCTGGCACGCCAGCCGGCGGAGAATGAGGGAAACCAGCGCCATTTTAAGTCGGTGGGGAATTTGGACGTACCGTCATACCGTAAATTGGCTTCCAAAAGGTATTTGTCCTGAAACGCATAGTTAATACGTCCGAAGAACCCGGCGGTAGCGTCCCAGTAGGTTTTTCCACCGACCGTTTGCGTACCGGTAGCCATGTCGAACTGTGGGTTTTCCGGGTTGAATAATTCCGTCCGTTGCGCCCAGTGGCTTCGGGTATCCGACTTCACGATGTTCAACCCTGTCATAAACTTTAATTGATGCGCGTCTGCCAGTACGAGGTTGTAGGTCGTATACAGGTTAAAAGTATGCTGCTGCTTGTTTTCCGACTCGCGGCGGATATGGTCGGGATTACCGCCTTTTGAGGTATACGTAGTGTAAGGCAAGTCGTAGGCCGGCATAGCGCCGACTGCGCCGGCAGACACCACATCGCCATTATCATTTACATACACTTGGTTACCTGCGGCATCTTTCCTCAGCACGGCAGCCGACCACGAATCGGCGGCGGTATAGCGCGTACCGGGACGATTCCACAAATATTCGTTGTTGGCGAAGGTATAATCGCCGTCCAGCGTCCATTTATCCGTAAAGTTAAGCGTAAAGCCCAAATTCACGTTCATGTAATTATTTTGCCGCGTAGCCGTATTTGCCTGTGCAGCTTCAGATGCCGGACTCCGGACAAGGTAGCCTTCTTCGGTAATGCCGAATGGTTGCAGCGGCCCCCAACGGTAAACGTACAGCCATGGGTCGGCAGTAGTGGAATTGGTGATATACGGGTAGCTCTTGGTGCGTTGGGAAAACAACATGCCGGCGCGTACGGTAACGTACTTATTGATATCCGAACTTATTTTTGCTGTTGCATTGTAACGCTTAAAGTCGTCCTGCTTCGCTGTTTTCATCAATCCCTGCTGGTCGAAATAACCCAGCCCGATATTGTATTTCACATTACCAGCCATTCCGTTGACCGATAAATTATGAGTCTGGGTGGGCACCCATTCATCCACCATGTAGTCATACGAATCATACAAACGGATACCGCGCTTAGTACCTGCATCCACATACCAGTCGCGTCCATACAGTATTGGATCGTCAGGGGTGATAGTATTTCCGTACTTTTCAACCCATTTTTTCGACTTTTCATAACTTTCACGGTTGATAGCCCAAAATGCGCCGGCGCTGCTTGTGCCGACTCTTTCAAGCGCGGCCATAGTATATTCCAGACCATCTATAGTGGCCATGTCAATATCTTTGGCGACTTTCGCCCATGAGAAGTTATTGGAATACGTTACGGTTACGCGGTCGGTTTGCGTACCTTTTTTAGTTGTAATCAAAATAACACCCAACGCTGCTTTAGCCCCATAGATAGAAGAAGCCGCCGCGTCTTTCAACACGCTGATAGCTTCGATATCATCGGGGTTCACAAGCGAGATGCTGGGTATTTCCACGTTATCCAGCAAAATCAAAGGGCTGGAGCTGGCGGTAGAGTTGATGGAAGCTATTTGCCCGCGAATCCGGAATACTGGGTCGGAGCCTACTTCGCCGCTGGGTACTACAATCGACAATCCCGGCACTGCGCCTTGCAAACTGCGGCCGACATCGGCAATGGGACGGCTTTCCAGTGTTTTTTCCACATCTACTGTGGCTACCGCGCCGGTGAGGTTCTGCCGTTTCTGCGAGCCGAAACCCACGACCACCACTTCTTCCAGCACTTGGCTGTCTTCCTGCAATACAATCCGCACGGTATTGGGAGCGCCCACTACGTACGATTGCGTTTTGTAGCCCAAAAAGGAAACATTTAATGTCGAGCCTTCGCGCACGGTAATGGAAAACATTCCATCCGCGTCCGTCATCACAGCATTGGTTGTTCCTCTTTCGGCAACAGATGCGCCGATAATCGATTCCCCTTTGGCGTCAAGAACCGTACCGGTCAATGTTTTTGTCTGCTGCGCATTCGCCGGTGAAGCGCCGCACATCCACCACAGGCATACGCCTGCGACAAGGCAAGCTCTTTGGAAGAACCTGCTGCTTGATTTTCTTTGTTTTTTTAATTCCATAGAATAGATAAAATAAATTGGGTTAATAAATAATTTTTGATTTCTACTTTTCAATTCCTGATTTCCTATCAGGCCGGCGCGCGGGCATTGTTCATTCAATCCGGTTTATTTAGCGCATTGGCAGTATTGGAAAACAGGAAGCGGAAAATAGAGATTTATCCGATAATTTCCGAAATTTCTTCGTTCCAGTGGACGGTTTCGAGTCTTGGGTTTACCCATGCCGCCGCCCGAAATTGTGCATCCGGCTTTTGAAGGATACCATGTGAATGTGTCATAATTTTTTCGTTTTTAGTTGATAAATAATTTTTATTTGTTATGGATTTTTTCTTATCAAGAAATCGTAACGTATAAAAAAGAGCGCGCTTTTGGGATAAAAGAGTACTCTTTTCGAGAAAAGGAGCGCACTTTTGGAAAAAAAGAGTACTCTTTTCGAGAAAAGGAGCGCACTTTTGGGAAAAAAGAGTACTCTTTTCGAGAAAAAGAGTGCATTTTTGGGAAAAAAGAGTACTCTTTTCGAGAAAAAGAGTGCACTTTTGGGAAAAAGGAGTGCATTTTCAGGAAAAAAGAGTGCACTTTTGGGGAAAAGGAGCGCACTTTTAGGAAAAAGGAGTGCACTTTTGAGAAAAAACCGCACACCTTTCCGGCGAAGTAATATGCCTGTTTACGCCACTTTGTGGCACTCTCTGCCGGAGAATGGTTGAAAAGGCAATAGAAAAAAGCAGGTTGAAGTGTGGTCATGGGTCGGTTTCCGATTAGTTTGTTGTTTCCCAAATTAACTTAGTAGGTTAAAATTGGTTTTTTATGCTCTTTATTATCAGTGTTTTTTAAAAATTTCGTTTTTTTACTTTCCTAAAATTATCATTTCTTTGTACACTGCTGGTCTTCCGGCTATTATGTGGTTTCTATTTTATCTTTGTTAAAAAAGGATTATTATTCATCCCCTTTTTCATTCCTTTTTCATCCCCTTTTGTTAATTTGTTAGCTATTGATTTTGTTGCTCTTTCAAGGTTCATAGGTTATTTTTCGTGCCGAAAGTTTAATTATTTTATCCACAAATTCATCCCCTATCTCTGTATTTCCCTGAATACCAAAACCAATTTTAACCTACTAAGTTAATTTAGGCTACAAAGGTAATAATTTTTTCTTTAAATCATCAAAATATTAAAAAAAAGTTAAAAATTTTAATTAAATACCCCATTACGACATGAGAATGATTAATTGTAATAGCGTCATTTTAAATTTTTTCATTATTTTTGTAGCGATGAAATTTGTAACTATTCTACGGCATTTTTTAGGACTGTTGTATCCAAATCTGTGCGCGGCTTGTGGGCGGGCATTGATAGGGAAAGAGTATGTTTGCTGTATGTCATGTCTGTATCATTTACCGCGCACCGGCTACTGGAAAAAGCCGGACAATCCCCTGGAACAACTCTTTTGGGGACGCGTGCCGGTAGAACATGCGTGCGCTTTGTTTTTCTTTGAAAAGGGCAGCCGCTACCGCAAATTGCTGCACAGGCTGAAATATAACGGCAGGCCGGAAATCGGCGTGGTATTGGGGCGGGAGTTGGGCAGGGAATTAAAAAATACGTTGCACTATCAATGTGTAAACACTATTATTCCGGTGCCGTTGCACCCGAAGCGGCAACGCCGCCGCGGTTACAATCAAAGCGAACGGATAGCAGCAGGCATTGCGCAGGTAACCGGTTGGGAAGTGAACAACTCGGCGCTGGTCCGCATGCGGTTTACCGAAACGCAAACGCACAAATCCCGGCAAGAGCGTTGGGAAAATGTGTCGGAAGCATTCGCGTTGAAAGACGTTGCCACGCTGACAGGCCGGCATGTACTGCTGGTCGATGATGTGCTGACTACCGGCGCGACATTGGAAGCCTGTATCCTGCAGCTGAAAAAAGCGCCGGATTGCAAAATAAGCGTGGCGACACTGGCTTGTACGAAAAAAACGGCGCCGCCTGTTTCCGACCGGCCGTCACTGCCCGCGCCTGCCTACAGCGACCGCCGCCCATGAAATTAAACCCAGCACAATCATCATAATCGCTTGCGTTTCGTGAGAAATGGTGGCAAACACTACGCCATGATTTTGCGGAATGCCATAGATGGCAAATAAGGTGAGGGAAATAAAAAAGTGATAAGCGCCCATGCCGCCCTGCACCGGCGCTACCCATCCCAGACCGCCGACAACCATCAGGAAGAGCGCGTCAATACCGGTAAGGGCTTGCGTTTCGGGCATCGCCTTCATCACCGTAAAAGCCTGCAGCCAGTAAGCAACCCATAACAATACGGTGTAGAGCAGGAATTTTTTGCGCTGTTGCAACCGGAATCCGGCGCGTAGCCCGTTACACAGGCCCGTCCACATTTTTTGCAGCTTAACAGCCGGCGTCCGGTGAGCGATTTTTTTTCGGAAAACAATGACGGCGGTAATCAACAGCATCACGCCTCCGGCCAGGCCGTACAGAACAGTGTGGTTGCCGCCTGTCAAGCGTTCTGCAAAGGGTTGCCATAAATGGACATGCAGGAAATTCCCGAATATCTCGAGCCGGAAAAATACGACTGCAATAGTAATAAGCAACAAACAGACCATGTCGAAAACCCGCTCCATTACTACTGTTCCCAAGGAAGATTCAAAAGGAATTTTTTCGGTTCGCTGCAATGCGCCGCAGCGCACAATTTCTCCCATGCGCGGCAATGCAAAATTGGCAAGGTAAGTAAGCATCACGGCATCGTAAGTATGCTTGAATGACGGATGATATCCCAGCGGTTGAATGATGAATTGCCAGCGGCGTGCGCGAAAAACAAACGCAGCAAAACCGGTGAGCATGGATGCGGCAATCCACCAGTAATTGGCGCTCTGCAAGCCGTCCAGCAGTTCGCGAAACGAGATGTCCTTGAATGAAAAATACAGCAATGCGCCTGTAATGGATAAAAACAATATATATTTGCCGGTAGTGGCTATTATTTTTTTCTTCATTTATGTCAAACTATTTTATTTGTCCGCGAGTCGGGCAAAACGACTGCCGGCGTGAAATTCCGCGCTTCTTCGGGGGTCATGGAAGCGTAAGCCATGATAATAATTAAATGTCCGGGGGCGGTTTTGTGCGCCGCCGCGCCATTGATACCGATTTTTCCGCTGCCGCGTTCGCCTTTCAGCACATAGGTATCGAACCGCTCGCCGTTATCAATGTCGGCAATGGTTACTTTTTCGTGCGCCACCAAATTTGCCGCATCCATTAAATCCTCGTCAATGGTAATACTGCCGATGTAATGCAGGTTGGCTTCCGTGACCATCGCACGATGTATTTTTGATTTTAATAATTCTATTTGCATAAGTTTTTGATTTTTGATTTCTAATTTCTAATTTCTGACTGGCCGGCGCCTCAGCCAACTCATAACTTTTAACTTTTAACTTTTAACTCAACCGTATATTGTCAATCAAGCGCACGGGATGTGCATACACCGCAGCAAACAGGCGGGCGGGCGTGTCGTGAGGCCATTGTTTTACGGGTTGCAGGTTCTTTTCATCGGCAATTTCTATGTATTCTACTTCCAGTTCGCTGTCGGCGTTAATGGTCGCGGCAACCCATTTTTTCATTTCTTCTACCGGCAGCGTGCAGGCTTTTTCTTTGGCCTGCATCAGCGTGGCTGCGATGAGCGGCGCATGTTCCCGTTGTCTTTCCGATAATAATGTATTGCGCGAACTCATTGCCAACCCATCGTTTTCGCGCACTATCGGGCAGCCGACAATGACGGGTTTTTCATCCATTTGCATGGCCAGTGCGCGGATAATCGCCAGTTGCTGGAAATCTTTTTCACCAAAGAAGGCATAGCCGGGCTGCACAATCGTAAAGAGGCGGCTCACTGCCTGCGCCACGCCGTTGAAATGACCGGGACGGAACTTTCCTTCCATGACCTGTTCCAATGCCCCGAAATCAAACAGGCGCGTATCGGGTTCGGGATAAATTTCGTGCTCGCCGGGCGCAAATAATATCTCCACGCCGTTTGCCTGCAGCAATGCGCTGTCGTTTTTTAACGTTCGCGGATAATTCCGTAAATCTTCGGGATTGTTAAACTGCGTGGGGTTGACAAATATGCTCACGACCGTAAGCGTACATTGTGTTTTGCAAGCCTGTACCAGTGAAAGGTGTCCGGCGTGTAAGGCGCCCATGGTCGGCACCAACCCGATGGTTTTTTTCTGTCTGTGCGCCAGCTGCAACAGTTGCCGGAGTTCCGAAACAGTATGAACTATAAACATAAAAAATGTTTAAAACAGGGCTGCAAAGATAGGAAAAAATGTTGAATTTAAAGTTTGAAGTTTAAGGGTTGTTTGGGTGCATTCCAAAATGTCGGAATCCTATGCAGCATTTCCAGAATATCTAATTAATTCGACAACTTTATTCCATTTGCCACTCATAAAGCAAGTTCTAAGATTCAAGACAAACTGAG
>JAIROQ010000172.1 GCA_031257455.1 Prevotellaceae bacterium
GCGCCGGCGGTTTTTTCCACTTTGCTATTATCATTGTAATTGATAAATTCCACCAGATAGGATTCGGGAACGGTAGTAATGCCGGCAGGCGTAGTAATTTGCACCGACACGGTAATTTCTTTCACGTTGTCGGTCTTGTCGCAGGCTGTCAGAAAGACAGCGCAGATTAAGAATAATACATGTTTTTTCATACTGTTTTTAAATTTGATGTTTATTAATTTGAGTTATTTTATAGAAACTTTCAAGTCGAAACCAAAGAAAATATTCGCGCCTAATTCGCGAAACGACCCCGGCGTTACGGTCGATTCATACACCGGGCGGCTATTGAATACATTGTTGGCAAAAAACGAAGCGGTAAAGTAATCGCCAAGTTCTTTCGACAGGTTGATGTGGAAGAACAGGGTAGGAATGCTTTTCTCCACCAGGTCGCGCATATTATTGATGCCGGGAAACAGGTATTTAAATTCCGGGTCGTCTTTCCACGCCGGGTCGAAGTCATATACCTTGCCATCGTAGTAGGAAATATATTTTTCAAACATATCGTTCCCGTACACCGTCCAGATATTGTTCAGCCACTGGATTTGTGAAGTCAGCGTAATGACAAACCCTATGGACGGAATATTGTGCGTAATCCTCACGGTAGTGAGACACCTTTCACTTTCGGAGGTCAGCCTTCCCTTTTCGTAAACGCCGATGTTTTGCTCCAGTTTATTCGGATTTGCCGTAGTACTGAACGAATAGTCCTGATTTTTGGACGTGCGTCTTTCCCATGCGCCGTTGATGTAGAAGGAAGTCCTGATAGCATCGAAACGGCCTAAATCCAATTCAAATTCTACGCCCCTGTTGTGGGAACAGGCATTATTATTAGGTTCCGAATAAATAGCAAACACATTCGCGGTGTTGCTTAGTTTCAGTACCGGCGGCGCGCCGGCCACTTGCCGGTCAATGGCGTATTGTTTGTATTCTATTAGCCGGAAAGTATTCAATGTATTGGAAAAAGAATAGTCGTTTTCCCGCAATTCATCATAGGCGGTGACGGATAACCGGTATTTTTTCTTCAGTTTAATATCCAATCCTATTTCTGCTTTCCGGTTGGTAGCAATTTCAAGGCTGGGATTTTCGGCAGAGAATATATGGGTTTCACACAACAATACCTCTTCCGGATTAATGGTCGGGGTAAGGCGGTAATCAAAGTACGCATTTTCGGGATACAAGTACAGCAAAGTCGGGGCTTTGGCGGTTATGCCGTAGCCGCCTCTAAGCGTCAACGCTTCGGGCAGCACATCAAACGAGGCATTGATACGGGGCGCCAACACGCTTTTTTGATTGATGTAATCGAAACGCGCGCCGGCGGTAATGTGTAAATAACGTTCCCCGAATGCCCATTGATAGTAATCTTCTACAAAAACGCCCAACTGGTAAATAAAGGGAATGTCAGCATAAGGCCTGTTGCGGTAAGCCCGGTTATTGAACGCACGCAGGGGCGGGTTTTGCTCGTCATACACTTTCCCCTTACCCACATTGCCATCGGTTTTAAAATCCGCGCCGGCAATAATCCGGTTGTTAATACTTCCCCACCGCCTGTTAAAGTTCGCTTTCAATTTGGCGCTGGCGTTGATTTCTTTCCCATACACGCTCCACTCGGTATAGTATTCGTTGGGCAGGATAGTCGCCCACGCCGCTCCTGCGAGGCGGGTAATTTCGTTGCCGGCGTCGTCATACACTTTCAGGCCGGGACGGTTGGACACAATGCTGCCGTCTGTCATAGCGGTAGAATAAAGTCCGGTAGCATTATAAAGCATCTCGTGCGTCCATGAATGTTTATCATTGTATTTCCCCGCCAACACCCATTCCAACGATTTTAGCCATCCTTTATTTATATTCAGTTGCGTGTTGTTGCTGAAAGCCACTCCGAACTCCTGCGCCTTTTCCTGTAAATCTATGGCGCTGTCGTCTGGATTAGATTTACGGGTATCTTTGCCCAATGTGATATCAAAAGAAGTGGTAGAGAAAAGGTCTTTCTTAAACGAGGTTGTCCAAAGCGCTTTTGTTACCAGGCGCTGGTAAAAAGCATAGGCTTCCGTTGGCGTCTTGATGGTGTAAAGGTAATCGCCGCTTACATTGAGGCTGCCCCATTTATCTCCTAAGGAAAATCCCTTTGATATGGAACCTTGATATAAATCCGGATTGGTTTTGAACTTCACTTTCAGCGGATCTTTTCCTGCCCGCGATTTTACAATGATGGCGCCGGAGGTCAAGTCGCCGTATTCTGCCGAAGGAATGCCGCGAATAACCTCAACCGATTCTATATTGTCGAGCGCTATTGTGCGCGTATCCACACCGGCAGCGGCGTCTCCGTTAAGCGAGCCGGTACCGCCGTTCATTGTTGTGGCAAACGCTTGCAGGTTGGCATTGTTGGACAATTGCACGCCGTCCATAATAATGGCTGTTCCCAAGCTGTTACCCGCTCCCGTTCCACGTATATTTACCGTATTTGCGCTGTTCATGTCGGGGTTCGCAATAACGACTCCCGGAAGCAGCTGCATCAAATCGCTCAATGAGGTGGCCTGTATATGGTCTATGGCCTGGCGGGAAATATTGGACGCGGTGGATTGCCCTGCTTTGCTTTGCGTAGCCACTACGGTTACTTCGTCCAGCCGGAAGTCGGCCGTTTTCATCAGGAATATAAAATGATTGGTTCGCCCTGCCGGTACATAAACAGTGGTATCTATCGTTTCCATGCCTATGAACTGTATCCGGAGCGTCATTTTTCCGGCGTCTGTTTTAGGAAAAGAAAATGCACCTTCTGCATTGGTCATGGTATGCACATTGGCCGGCAAGAGTGTTACCGTAGCAAATCCTACCGGATTATCCGGCAGTCCGTACTCCATCACCTTTCCTTCTATCCGCGTATGATTGTCGGGGCGCTGCGCGCTTAGCGAAAAGCAAAGCAACGAAAGGCATACGGCCGCTTGTATTCTCAAATAGCTGTTCATATATTAAAAGCCTGCGGATAACCGGGCGATTGTTTTCTCCAATTCGTTTTTCACAGCCGCATCCTGTTCTTCAGCCCACCGTTGTTTACAAAACGCAAGTATCTCGTCCCGTTTCCATGAATAGACATACCATCCGAAAGTTTCTGCCGCAAGTAGCCGTAATTCCGTATTGCGGCTATTTTTCAGGTACTCGAACAATGCCGCCAAATGCTCGGTCTGGCACAGGTTTCGTTGCGCCGAAATCGTAAACCGCGTAGGCCTTGCAAGGGTATCATTCAATTTGGCAAAGTCTTCCCTGTCAGTATCGGCACGGCGTTTCAAGTTGGCTAATAATGCCGAATAGTCCTTTTCGGTCGGCCAAAAAGGGCTTCCCGGCCGCTGCAGGGCGAAATAATTTATAATCGTATCGGCAGGATACTGCTCAATGGCATATCGCAGTTGGAAGTGTTCCCTGTTGGTGGACGCCGGATTGAAATAGACTTGGGCTATCACCGGCAACAACGCCGTATCGCCCGATTTCCCAGCAGTCAACACACCCAGTCGCCGGAGCAACTCATACGAGTCAGTTACGGCAAGGGCAATGGCCTGCGGCAACAAGGGACTCAACCGTTTTTTCAACAAGGCGAATGCTTCTAACCGCACCAGCGGGTCGGCGTCCTTCTCCAATACCGACAACAATTCGTCCGAAGTGATGGCGCGGTTGTTTTGCAACTTTACCAGCGCCAGCGCGCGTACATCGGATGGCGCAGCCGCATTGGCCAACCGTTTCCGCCAGTATTTGGGATTGTTCTTTTCCCTGACAATATCGCGGTCTAAGGCAGAGTGGCCGGCAGCAAAATGAAATGTGGGGTCGCCAATCAAATGCGATTCCAGCGTAAATACTTCTTTCGCCCAATTGCCCACGCATACGCCCTCATTCAGCAGGCCTATCAGTTCATTCGGCCACATGTCCTGCAAGGCATTTACCGTATTGGCTTTGGCCACTATGGTAGCGCCCGGATTAAAAATATAGTGACCGCTGATATAGTCGTCCAAATGAAAAGAGCCGTTGAAGCAGGCGTCAAACATGACGAATTTGGCATTAAACACACGGCCGTAAGTATCCGCAATCACTACATCGGCCGATGCGTCCTGGAGGCTGTCGGCCGCCACTGTGGCAGAATCGAAGGCATTGGACACCCAGCTTTCCGGCACATCAAAATTCTCCATGTAATATTGTTTGGCGGCTGTTGTATCTTTCGCCCTCCTGATTTTCGCCCGGAAGAACGCCCTCAAAGCGTCTGCGTGTTGCTGGGGAGCGCGGGCTTTGGGCGCTTCGCTGAGGTATTGGGTGTCGCTGTCCCCGTGATGATGCAGGATGGCTATATCCAGTGAAGTGTCGGCCAATTGCGCCAGCAAACGGTCACGGACAAATTCATCCGTGTCGAAGTTGATAAAGTCGAGCCGGCCGCCCCGCCGCTGGCCTAAAAACGGGAGATGACGCTTTAATACCCAACCTTCATCTATCCGGGCGTTGATGGATTCCGAATTGTAGCCATGCCCGGTAAAATAAAGGACATGGGACAACGTCCGTTGCCTTTGCTTGTCCTTCACTACCTTTTGCAGGTATTCCGAAAGCAGCCGGTATTTATCTTTTCCGGGTTGCACAGGCGCTTTTATCCGCGCCGAATAAATATCCGAAGAAACATACTGCGTGGAAGAGGCTTTCAACGTATAATAATGGTACAGTTTTTCCGTACTGTCCTGTTTGATGTACGCAAACTGCAAATCAAAATCGTCGTAAAAGCGGTCGGAAGGAACGGACGACTCTTTCCAGTCCCTCGTCTGATTCATTTTAAACGCCAAAGTTAAGTGCTGCGCATCGCGCGTCATGGCTACCGGAATATCGCCGATAAGTACGGCTCCTTCCAGATGGCTGTTTTGGTAAAGCGTCAATAACGCCCGGCGGATAGAGTCGGGATGTTGCCATATATCCTGAATCAGGACGGCCTGTTTGCCGTCGCCACGGATAGCGGCGAGATATTGGTCAATATCTTTTCCTATGGTCCGGTAAGTGGCCGTATCGGTTACTACCGCCACTGTGGCCTGTTCATCGCGGGCGAGCATACAGCTATAACCCCAGCATAGCAAAAATAGTATGGATAAAATTTTTCTTTGCATATAGTTGTTTTTAGTCATAAGTCGTAAGTCGTAAGTCATAAGTCGGCACACTGTTCACTGTTCATTGTTTAGTTGTTTAAGATTGTTTTTTCTGTTGGCCTCCTTCGGAGGCCAACAGAAAGGGGGTACCCCCTTTCAAAAATTCTGAGCTATTTAAAAGATTAATTTAATATTTAAGGATGCAAAGTTAGATAATTATTTATAAAGTACAAGAATAATTTACATTCAAAAATTTATTAAACCGGTTCCCGCTACGCTCCACCGCCCGCCGGCCTCCGGCGACACGGCATGGCCGGTAAACCAACAACCGGCAACCGACAGGAATAACATGCAGCGTGGCGTGAATAATACCATGAAATAATTTTTTAGACTGCAAAGATAACACCTTTAACAACACCCGGCAATACCATAATGTAGGTATTTTTTGTTGAGTTGTTGAGTTGTTGAGTTGTTGAGTTGTTGAACTGTTGAACTGTTGAATAGGCGGCGCAGCAGGCAACTTTAAACCTGAAACCTGAAAAAGAACTGCCGGTGCAGAGATGTACCGGCGGCTTTTTTTTAATGGTTAATGATTAATGGTTAATGATTAGTCGCGCAAGCCAAATCTGTAAATCCGTAAATCTGTAAATCTGTAAACCTTATTTCTACCTTATTTTAATGACAAAACAACCTTAGTAGCGCCACATGCCCCGCCCTGCATCTTGCGCGGCGCACGGGTTTTCCACGATGCTCCGGCAGTACGCCGCGCGAAAGGCAGGGAGATGCGTTGTACCCCCGCGCTTACGAGGCCGTGTGAAAATCGGGATTGATAAAATTTTGTTACATCGCCAAAAACGGCTGAGAATTGGAATCAGCGGCCTGCAACTGCCGTAGCAGGCATGTAAAGGCTGCTTCTGCCACTCAAAAA